>NZ_QSQJ01000001.1:20164-289684 GCF_003436715.1 Prevotella sp. TF12-30
TGAAGAGTCGGAATAACCTTTATATCTATTGCCATAATCTAATCTCCTATTATTTAGTTTATATAACTTGCCGCCAAAATTACGCTTTTTTCTTGAATCCACCAAGAAAATCACAAGAAATCTGCAAGTTATCAGCCAATTACTACAAAATCAACAGTGAACTATTAACAGTAAACTATAAACTGCTATTCCCCATGCGGTCCCATCCCGCAAAACATGGCGCAGACCTTTGATGGTCCGCCAACCATAAAGCGAAGCGGTTCCGAGCACCGGAGGGCGGTTACATCCTCTCGTCCCTGAGGGAAGAGAGGCTTGGTGAGAAAGGTGGAGCCTTCCTTAAGGGTAAGGAAGGACGGGTAGGTTTTCGAAAAAAGCTATTCTTTCACAATCACTTCAAATGTCTTGAAGATAAGTTTGATGTCATACCAGAAGCTGGCATTCTTCACATACTCCAGATAGAGCTTGATTTTCTCCTGCATGATTACATGGATGTAATAATCCTCAGGATCAGCAGCCTTCTCCATCAACTCATTCTCATTTCTGAACTTGATGCTGGCAGGATCAGTGATTCCTGGCCTTACATCCAGCACATGCATTTGCTTAGGAGTCCAATAGTTTACATAGTGGCGAACCTCGGGTCTAGGCCCCACCAGACTCATATCACCAATAAAGACATTGATCAGCTGAGGAAGCTCATCAAACTTGTACTTTCTGATGTAATAACCTGAGCGGGTAACTCTAGGATCCCTACCTCCGATGGTAACCAAGGAACCCTTATCAGCCCCTACTCTCATCGAACGGAACTTGAAGATGCGGAAATCCTTATTATGTCTTCCCACTCTCACCTGACGGTAGAACACCGGTCCCTTACTATCCAACTTAATCCAGATAGCCAAAACCAAAAGGAGCGGACTCAATATGATGAGTCCGCATCCAGATGCTATGATATCAAATAATCTCTTCATAGAATCTTACTTCACGCATTCCTTGAAACATTCGATTACATACTCCAGATCCTCATCCGTCATCTTGGTGTTCAGAGGCAGAGTAATCTCATTCTCAAACATGTGGAAAGCATTTGGGAAATCCTTGATGTCGAAGCCCAACTTCTTGTAGGCAGTCATCATAGGCAGCGGCTTGTAATGTACATTGGTAGCCACACCACGCTCTGCCATCATCTCAATCACCTTGTTTGTCTCCTCACGGGTCTTACCCAGGAGGCGAACGATATAGAGGTGACCGGAAGAAGTATGCTCCTCGTTATAGTGAGGCAATACAGCTACATTCATATCCTTGAATGCCTCATTGTAACGCTCAATCATCTGACGACGACGCTCCAACATACCCTTGTAACGGTTCATCTGAACCAGACCGATGGCAGCCACCACGTCTGTCATATTGCACTTATACCAAGTACCGATGATATCATACTCCCAGGCACCCAGCTTCGTCTTAGCCAAGGCATCCTTGTTCTGACCATGCAAGCTCAGCAGCTGAGCCTTGCGATACAAGTTCTCGTTCCAGGTCTCCCCCTCAATTTCAGGTACACCGCTGAAGGTATTCTCAGGATTTCTATCCAAATCCTTCACCACCTTCTCATTACCGAAAGGAAGATTCCACGACAAGGCACCACCCTCAGCTGTGGTGAAGTTCTTGACAGCATGGAAACTGAATGAAGAGAAGTCAGCGATGCTACCAACCATCTTTCCATGACGTGAAGCACCAAAGGCATGGGCTGCATCACAGCAAACAGCGATACGACCAATCATCTTCTGAAGATCAGTCTTAGGAGTAAACATCTCCTTCTTGCTTTCCACGATAGCGAAGATGCGGTCATAATCGCAAGGGATACCACCGAGATCTACAGGAATCACCGCCTTGGTTTTTGGAGTGATAGCTTTCTCCAAAGCCTCGTAATCCATTTCGAGACAACCCTTCTGTACATCTACGAAGACGATGGTTGCACCCACGTGGTTAACAACAGATGCACTTGCCGTATAAGTATAAGCAGGAACGATAACCTCATCCCCCTCGCCTACGCCAAGCAATCTCAGCGCCATTTCTGCACAGGCAGTCTGCGAGTTCAGGCAAACCGCCTTCTCCACGTCAACAAACTCAGCCACTTCCTTTTCCAATTTCTTGGTACGTGGTCCAGTTGTAATCCAACCGCTCATAATAGCATCACGTACTTCACTAGCCTCAGCCTCCGTCATATCAGGTGGAGAGAAAGGCACATTTCTTCTTTTCAAATCTGTACTCATAATATTTGAATTATTTTTTATTTTTCAACTTTCTTCCAGTAAAGAAACCAACAATGGTTCCCCAACCATATGAAAAATGGACACAGAAGAACATAACAAAGAGTGGAAGCAAGAACTTCCAACCATGCTCTTTTGCCGCTAGCAAAGAAGCAACAAAATCACATAGAAAATATAAGCATAATCCTGCTAACAGCAGATAAACGAAAGGAAAGAACAGTAAAGACAAAATGGTTCCACCTATAATGCCTACAACAAAGATTAATGGTATCATATGGCGAAGGCCAATTGAATCTCTATCAACATAGAACAAATGCCCAATTGATTCTCCATTAGCGTACATCTGCCTACATGATGCCTTCAATGTTGGACGAGCATAATAGATACACTCAATCGCCGGATCAAAATAAATGCTATACCCAGCTCTTTTTATGCGAGAATTAAACTCATTATCCTCACCTCTAGGCAAATCATCACGCATACCACCAATTTTTTCAATCATAGTACGAGGAAAAGAACCAAAAGGTACCGTGTCGACATCTCCAGCTTTTGCCCCTATACGATATGAAGCACCACCTATTCCAAATTTCGAATAATTGAGTATCGCATTAGTTATTGCCCATAACGAATCATTTTGTGGTTGTATATCCCATTGTCCTCCAACATTGCCTCTTTTAGAATCACCTTCTAAACCCTTTATACATCCTTCAATATAATAAGGCTTGTACAAAGCATGAGCATCTAAACGAACTATATAAGGAGCATCCGAATTTTCCACACCTATATTAAACGCTATAGACTGAATGCGTCCTGGGTTATGGATAAAACGAATATTTATATATTTTCTTCCATACTCTTCAACTATCTCTCGTGTTCGATCATTACTTCCGCCATCAACAACCATTACATCCATATCTCTAAATGGATAAGATTGTTCTATAACGGAATCTAAGCAACGAGCTATAAATTTTTCCTCGTTAAGAGTTGGAATGATTACCGCAACTTTGTATTCCATATTCTAACGTTTTCCTAATAATATTCTAATTTTATGCTGCAGACTAGTTGGAATATGACTCCATATTAGATAAGAAAATTTAAAGTCATGTTTTTTCCAATAATTATCAACATCTGCCCAGTTTTTATTCTTCGCCCATTCTGCTAAAATTGCAGTTCGCTTTTC
The DNA here is from genome assembly GCF_003436715.1 of Prevotella sp. TF12-30. Taxonomy (NCBI): domain Bacteria; kingdom Pseudomonadati; phylum Bacteroidota; class Bacteroidia; order Bacteroidales; family Prevotellaceae; genus Prevotella; species Prevotella sp. TF12-30. Next base: position 23,603 of record NZ_QSQJ01000001.1, read on the forward strand.
AGTATGCCTAGAAGGATGATTTAAAGGTTCATTACCATCTTTTATATCATCATAAGACACCTGATATGTTTTGATATTGGAAATATCTACAATGCTTTTACCTTTTTCATTATTAATGATGAGACAAGAAACACCTTTTTCTATATCAATCAAATTTTTTAGGTCTGGTCTTCTATTCACGACACCCCAAAAATCACCAATAGTAATATCTGCAACGCGTTCTGGTTTTGCATAAGAACATACATAACAAGATTCTCGGTACGTTTCTCCTTCCAAGAAATATGTCATATAAGACGATAAACGGTGATTGATTTTTTTCGTCTTACCATTATTTAATTCAAGAAGATTATTAAATGTCCACCCTTGTCTTTTATCTCTAAAGATCATTTTCTTTATTGAAGTTCTAGAGTGAAGATCTAAATAAGAATGCAACATTTCTACATTAGGTACACCATGACATATTACCTCAACCGTAAGAAGATTCTCATTATTTTTTGTGAAACGTTTTACCGCTGCGACTTGACAAGGTGTACCGGAAAATAGGACTTTCTTACCTTTCTGTAAAACTTCTGCAATATCTTTATACACACCCTCGGTGTTACTTTGGACATATTTAGAACCATACATTTGTTTTACTACTTGAATATTTGAAGTAAGAACATGACGGGGAGTAAGTTGTTCATCCATAATGCAACCTGCTACCATCCATCCTCTTGAAATAAGCAGCTCTGCAATTGCAGCAAACACACCTCCAGAAGAAGATAGTATTAACTTTTCTTCATCAGAACGAATCGCTGCAGCTGTCAAAATAGGATGAGACAAGGCTTCAGGATTTTCTATAATGCATTTTTTAGCACATAGCCCACAATCAATGCATAATGAATCATCAATTACAGGACGCATATAGCCTAAATCATCGGATTGCATTGTAATGCAATTCTTTGGGCAACAAGCAACACACAGAGCACAACCAGAACAATCTTTGCTCTCGAAATCAGTAACTCTTTTATTTCTGAAACTCATGTTGTACAATTTATATTAGTCAAATTGACAAGCAGCTAAAGATTCTTTTAAAAACTTCCTTGCTACTTCTCTTTCTGATTTAAGAATGAAATCTGATTTTTCAAAATCTACATTTATATCTAACACCGATTCCAAAGCAGGCTCATATCGTTCTAATAGTTGAAGCATCTTCAACAATGATATAACACGACTACTTTGAGAATGAGCAGAACCGTAATTTCTATCAAAGACATAGAATGGAGTATGAAGATTAATAGAGAATGCTGTACCATGGAAAGAATCTGTTACTACATAAGTAGCATTATCCACTAAACGCAGAAAGTCAAGTGGTCCTGCAGGAACTATCATATCAGCATAGTTCATATCTTCATGTTCATATGGTATAGCAAATACCTTACAATTCAATTTGTCTTTCAATAAAGAAATACAACTCTTTGCCTTTTCAGAAGGAGAATCAAGAAAATATGCCAATATATAAACTTCTTCTTGAGAAGGAATCTTTAATTTATGTCTCCAGGTGTCACCATCAAGCAAAAGCGTAGGATCCAACAAGTGCAAAGCCTTGCGCCCACATAGCTCTTGTATTAATTTAACGCCGCTATCTTCTCGTACTGAAAGAAATCTAACTTCTGAAATCCATTTACGCAACTTTGATATATTATATTTTGCCACAAAGGCATGCCCTAAACTAGTAGCAAATGAAATACGCTTCTTTTGGGGAGCAAATCGCAGATAATACATAGGGTCAACATATAAAGAAGTTGGATTCCAGAGTTGGTCGCTACCAGCAATAGAAGCAACTGCTGACTTAGCCTCCTTCTTTAAAGATTTCCATGTCATGCATTGGGGTTTCAAATATCGTGCAGTAAATTCTTCAAATCTTAACTTAGAATCTCCGAATATACTTTTTTGATAAGAACTTCTATAAGCTTTAATAGTCCTAGTGTCAAAAGTTTGCAACGTGCGGAACAAAATAGTAATTAATTTGCCCATTCGAACGTCTCTACCCTTTACTAAACTTTTACGTTCTATCAATTCACAATTATACCCCAAGTCCTCAACTAAGACCTTCGTTGCAAAAGTCTGAAGACTCGAACCAAAATTAAAGCCAGAGAAGAGTGTTGTCAATAAGACATTATCCTTTAAAGGCATATTTTTATTCATACAAGATTACTTTTTTCTATTATGAACATTTCTGTAATAACGGACAAGACACATAGGAACCAACCCTTTAACATACCAATTGACATAACTCTTAATACAGTAAATATAATACAACGGCTTACTCTTGATATGTTTTTTATATTTCAATACAGTATCTGTTAATTCCTTCTTTGATCTGTTGTTGGACGCACCACCATCAGACATATTTGAGAGAACTTTTGGAATAAAATGAACTGGTACTCTATTCTCATAGCATCTCAATATAAAATCCGCATCAGCTTTCAGTTTAAAATTAACATCAAATAGACCAATGGTATCATATACGAATCTAGGAACGAAAGTTGCGGGATGATTCAATCCCATTTCAAAATTTCTGGATTTTGATTCATATATTTTTTGTGTTGTTGGGTATAACTGAGTTGAACCAGAGGAATAATGAAATAAAATCTCACCAGCTATAATAGTTCTATTTGAATGCTCACAATAACGATTCTCCTCCCATACAGTTTGAAGCGTGTCAGGCTCCAACCAATCGTCACTATTTACTATCCCAATGATGATTCCATTTGAGCGGAGCACACCTTTATTCATGGCATCATAAATACCGTTATCACTTTCACTTTTCCATTTTAAGCGTCCTTGAAAATGAGGTTCATATTCTTTTATGATGTCAATAGTTGTATCACTTGAACCACCATCAACAATGATATACTCATAATCTAAGAAGTTTTGGTTCAAAATGGATTTAATTGTACGCTCAATAGTAGTAGCACTATTAAAGCATACAGTTATTATCGAAAAAAATGGTTTATTATTCATAATTGTTGGTTTATAAAAATTTATATTTCATAATAATATAATTGTTTACACAAAATATTAATAACACAAAGAAACAGTTGATTCATTAATTTTAAAAGTCGAAATGTAGTCTGGCAATATTTCAACTGCGATATCAGATCTCTACGCATTACTTTTTGTATATACTTCTAAAAAATCTGAAACATTCGAGAATTTTTCCACATTCTCTTTTATTTTTTCTTGTGCCCAAAACCACCATTTCAATTGAAGCAATTCAGATATTTCTGAATCAGAAAATCTTTTTCTAATAATCTTTGCAGGTACTCCTCCAACTATAGAATATGGAGGAATGTCCTTAACAACGATACTACCTGCGGCTATGATTGCCCCATCACCAATTGTAACCCCTTCTAAAATGCAAACATGATTACCTATCCAAACATCATTACCAATATCCAAAGAATGCCCATCTTCTGTCGTTTTATGTTCGATAAAACTTGTGAAGTTGACATAACTAAAACGAACAGGAGTTTCTTTCGAATAAAAAACCGGATGAGTCGACACATAATTCTTAGTTGGATGAGCGCCTGAAATTATTTCTACATTAGAGGATATAGAACAAAAATTGCCAATATGCGTATTGGTAAATACGCAATTATTTCCAATATAAGAGAACCTACCGATACTAGATTTCTCTATTATACAATTACGCCCAATTTTATTATAGCCCCCAAAAGATGTTTGTCTATCAATTCTAGAAAAAGGAGTTACTGAAACAGTTGACTTAAACATACAACAAAGTAAGCCCCATAAATATTCTACTAAAATATACATATCTTATACACCTCTTTTAAATGCATCAATAAATGAATTTGGAGTCATATTAACAATTTCAATGCCACCTATATAAGTAGAAAAACGTTGAAGGTCATGGTAAGCTCCAAATGTAATTGCAAGCGTACTAAGCAAAGTTGGCATATCAAAAATTCCACCATCAATACGATACCATGGTTTTAATTGAACTTCTTTATTATCATAAAAATGAACGTCCTTCAGACAAACCCTATTTTCTTTATCTATAGAAAGAAGATTTAGCCAGGAATGCTCGACACCATAAAGCTCAATCTGTTTATATCCATCCATTAACAAATCATAAATCGCAGCTACTAAAACATTTTGAGCAGGTGGTGCTGCCATACCATATTTAAAAAGAAGATCACGAATACTTGAAATTTTCATGCCAAGCTTTATTCCTGAAGGATGCCATTTTACCGTAATATTCTTATTAGATTTGACTAAAGACTTAGCAAAAGAATAATTGGCATAAGGAACAAACCAAATCAAGTTCCAATCAATATTCAAAAGACGATGAATATATTCTTCTTCTTTTAAAAAATATTTGGAAAAAAACATAGGATCTACAGTAACAAAATATTTTGGTTTTATCCTAAAAAACAATTCAGACATCAGAGAATGATTTACGCAACAATAATCAGAATCGAGAACATTGCTCACCAATTTTAAAGAGGGACCATTTCCTAATATTTTTACTTTTCTCGGCTGTACTCTTAAGATTTGTTTAAACGAAAAATCTCTTCTAAAGATTTTAATTAAAAACCATTCTTGTAAATACATTAAAGAACTCACAAAACTTAAAATTTGTTTAATTCTACTTTTCATTTTTACAACAATTTTAACAAAATATTCATATTATTTTTTTCTTCATTCAAAAGTATACATTTATTTTTTTCTAAAAATGGTAAGAACATGAATGAATAAAAGATAAAGTCATGATTAGCAACTATAACTGAATCGAAAAACATACGCGCCATTAAAAAAAGCATAAGAACTAAGATAATAAACTTTCTTTGAGTTATATACTTCTTTATAGAGACAAAAATTATATATATAAAAGTAAGAAATCCAATAATTCCCATTCTATGATGAAAATTCAGAAAAGAATTATGAGGATTACCACCATACTGGTTTATAATTGGAAAGCTAGCAGAATCACATCCCAAAATGAAATTAGGAAAATCCATATATTCAAAATAAACGCTCCAAATTTTGGATCTGGAAGATTCAACTCCTTCACTCAAACGCGACATCTCATAATATCCCAATAAAAAATTGAAAAAAAACAAGAATAAACTTACAAAGACTATAAGAACAAAATAATTATAATATTTATTATTCGCATTTTTTAGCACACAAAACAAACTTAATAAAATCATAATTCCAAAAGAAGAACGGCCATCCAACCAAAATGCGAAATAAACACCAACTAATGGAAGTAAAAGTGGCAATCGTCTATACACTCTATACTTATTTAATGCATAAAAAACAGTATATCCTACAATCAGAAAACCAGGATAATTTTTACTTAAACCTAGCGAACCATATAATGAATTTAATTCAATATTGTAAACAAATATACTTTTATATAAAAAGTAGAATGTATAAAGCAACAAAAACAAAGAAACATATATGCAAATTTTCGGATTATCAATACAAAAAACAGCCAAGCCTATCATTGCGACAGTTAATAATAATCCACCGATACCATAACCAGTAAGGGGCATATTTAATAAACCTCCCAAAATAGTTAAAAGCAAAAATGGCATAACATAAGTTCCTTTTACATAAAATCTGCCTATTCTCCATTGTCTAAAGAAATAGGGAAGGACTAAAAAGAAACCTAATACTATAAAAGATTGACCTTGAAAGACTTCACATAAAGAAAATAACATGAGTGCCAAACAAGGAAAGACCTTATCAAATATAATCGCGTTCATAACATAATTCCTTATTCAATAATTGTTTTTTTAATTCTTTTTTTGCCATTATATATATGGATATACATATAAATGATTGAGACAGGACATAGACCAAACAAGTCAGATAAATAGAGTACGGTGTCAAAAACAACGACATTATTAAATGAAATATTGATGAGCCAAAAGTAACATACATAATTTCTTTTGTTCTAGAATAGAAAAAAAGATAATTAGTATATAGGAAATAAAAGCAACAAAGGAATCCTTGTATGGATAATATAATGAACATATTATTAGCACCAGTATATTTTGGCATAAAAACGGGAACAAAAAAATAGACTGAAATCATAATAATTAAAGAAGATACAAGATATACCATAAGTAACTTATGTCTTTGCAATTTAAGAGCTTGTACTTTCTCCTTTCCGGTCATACTATTATTTCCTAAAACCTTGCTTATATCCACACTGTTCGACTGATTAAATCCTATGCCTATCATCACGATAATATTTGCCATATTCATAGCAAAACTAAAAAGACCGACATCAGTCATATCATAGTTATATTCAACAATATACCTATCTAGACCTTGACGAATAAACGTGACCGCAGAATGGGGGATTAATGGTAAACTCCATAATAGTACTTTTTTTAAGTACAATCTACTAGGAGCCCAAAGGTATTTTTTTTTGAAAAGAAAATGTAGAGAAAAGAAACCAAATCCCAAACAGCAAATTAGATTCGCATATACTCGCCCCTTCCATCCCAAACATAAACTACTGACTAATATTACAGAAAGTAAAAAATTTAAAACAGCATTTAATACTGATAGCAATCCATAATGACCTATTTCTTCTTTAACACGCAAGATATTTAAATGTAAATTAAAGTATATTGTAAACATACTAATAAGTATTCCACAACAAGTTATTACCTTATCTAGATGAAGGATTTTTTCAAAGAAATCACCAAATACAATTGTCAGGAAAAATAAAACAAATCCCAAAAGCAAAGTAATATAAGACGACGAAGAACATGATTCTCTTATACCATAATCACCTTCTCTAAAGTATGAAAAAGAAAGATAACCTTCCGAGCATAGAGCTATTACAAACCCCAAAACTGTTAATAACGTACTAAAGAAGCTTAAATATCCATATTCTGTCGGTCCAATATAATTTGCTAAAACAAGCAACAACAAAAAAATGAGTCCTTTATTTATAAAGGAAAAGAGCGAAAATAAAGCTCCACTCATAACTACTTTATTTTGATTGACAAAGTTTTTTATATTAAAAATCATAATATCAGCTATAAAACTCTTAACCTAAACATCAACATAACAAACAGTTTTCATTTTTCTTTATACATTTTTTTAGCAATAATAGCTTTTGCAACAACTAAATCTAATGCCCCATCTATATCCACAGAATCCTCTGCTGACATAATATAAGAGAGGGCTTTTGCACCAAAGAAGTGCTTTTGCTCTAAATACGAATCAGGCTTAGCAATAAAGATTGCGCCATTTGGAGAATAGTCTTTATACCCCTGTCTTCTATAATTAGAAAAATCTGTATCGAAATATTTCAAACTTTCATCACCATCAATGGGATTTACTAGGACCTTTGCATGTTCAGCCTCCTTCATTGATACCAAGAAGTCAAAATTTTCTATCTTTGCCTCAAATTTCTCTATAGCTTCTGTTATATGCTTGGATGTACGAAGAGGAGAAGTCGGCTGTAAGAGTACAAAATAGTCTATAGACTCATATAGTCTATTCTTCAATATATCTTCCAACACCATAAAGGTTGTTGCCTTATCATTAGACAACGCTTCCCCTCTCATCATTACTTCTGCACCATAATGTTGAGCAATCTCTGCATAATGTTCAGAATCCGTTGATACTATTATATGATCAAACAAACTAGTCTCTAGTGCAGCTTCTATAGAATAAGCAATAAGAGGTTTGCCACAGAGATCTATAATATTTTTATCTTTTAAACCCTTTGAACCAGAACGTGCCGGTATAATAGCTATTCGTTTCATTCATTTAAACATTTAAAGGTTTGACATCAAAAAACTTTTTATACTTTGGCTTTTCACCATGTAGAATATTCTTTGTTGTTTGATAATACAATTCTGCAGAATGCTCCTTATAATAAGGAGTATCAGTTATTTGTTCATCCTTATGAGAAATAGTAAACCGAATTGCATGAGTAATAGCTTCTGCTGTGCAACGTACATCTAAAATGCTACTACTTTTAACGCGACCTGTCTGTCTATCACCTATATTTATAGTAAAACTTCCTAAAGAAGGAACTTCTATAATACCACTACTAGAATTTCCAATAAGAGCAACAGACTGCTTTACAATATAATGGTATGCATCAGGATGAAGATTGCTATAAAAATGGCAATTTTCATGTGTTTCACAGAATTGCTTTACTCTCTTTGTAATTTGATCTGCATGTGTGTCTGCATTGGAGCCAATAAATACAAAGGTATAATCTAAGCTAAATGGCTCTACAGCTGTCAACACCTGTTCTACCTGTTCTAACGGAGAAACATCGTTTAAGGTCTCAGGATGGAAAAGCACAACAAATGAATTATTAATATTCAAAAGTTCTCCTGGGACATTATTTCTATCAATATGAAGACAGTTCTCTGCTCCTAAAGCACCAAGATAATATACAGTTTCTGGAGCCTCACCTAATTGTATTACTCGCTTACGATATTCCTCTGTACTTGTTATATGCCAATTTGCCATTTTGGTTATAGAATGACGGATAAACTCATCATAGTTCGCCTCAGTCAATTCGCCACCATGGAGATGCAAAATTGGCACACGATGCATAGCTGCAGCTATTGATACTGCATAAATTTCATATCTATCCCCCAATATTATCAGAAGATCAAACTTATGGTCTGAGAAATATTTACTGAAATCATCCAAAGTTTGAGCCATAATGTGGCAAGTATCATCAAGAGAGTCCATCTTTTGCGGGATGGCATCCTTATAATCTATTCGAAAACCATCTTGTTCGATGATATTAACAGCACTACCAAACTCAGAAGCCAGCAAGGCTCCTGTTGTTAATACAGAGAAATCTACTTCGTCATCAGCATTAAGCTTTGCGATATAGTTTCTTACGATTCCATAATCTGCACGCGAGCCTGTGGCAAAAGCCACTTTATATTTTTTCATCATTATGCTATTTTTGATTCAATAATTTCTTGTAATTTTTCGTAAGCAAAATCTGAGAAATGAAGACCATCTATGGTATTTCTTTCTTGCAACTCACCATAAATATTATTCAAAAACGATAAGGACAATACAGAAACCTTTTCTCCAAGCATATCATTAAGTATAATATTCAACCTATTAATATCATCGTTTCTTCTGTCCCATCGTCTTCTGACATTAGGCACTAATGAATATATGATTCGAGCCTTAGGATTTTTGTATAATACGAGGTCTATGATAGACTTAATATTATTTACAATTGTATCTATTGGAATCTTATATTTTAAATCATTAGTACCTATTATTATAAAAAATATTTTAAAAGAAGACAAATCAATTTTATCTACTAACTCAAGACATTCTTTACTAGTCAAATCACCAATACCCGCATTGAATATCTTCATATTGCTAATTTCATCTACCATCCAATATTCGACAAGAGAATCTCCTATTAAACAAACTTGGCAATTCGATATTACTCGATGAATGATACTATGGGCTTTTTGTTGCTTTAGCAAATAACTCTTCTCATATTGTTCTATTTGCTCCACCAAATATTTTGCATATAAATATGATTGTAGATTACAAACTGTCAGGTTCATATTTTCATGAAGTAATGCATATTTCTTATCAACAAACTTAAAGGGTTGATATGCATTAACTACAGGTATATCTTCTTGCCATTCGCTGTTACAAAGTACTACCCCTTTATTCTTACAATAATCTATAACTTTTCTATTTGGAGTTTCAAGAATAAAACTAGAATCTTCTTCATAAGATAAGATGTCTTTGATGACATGAAAGAATAAAGGAATTCCTCCTAGTTCCATCATTTCCAATTCAAATACATCATAAGTATCAAGAGAAAAATCTACTTTATATTTTTTTGTCATTGGTCATGTTTAATTTTATAAAACATCTTTCATTGTCTCTAACCAAAGAGACTAATGTATGAAAACACCTTAAAGGTATATAACTTACTATTTTTTTATGATTTGAACTTGAAGACACTTTAATACATAAATCTATATCTTGGATAAAATCACTAATATTATCTTTCTATTAATTCATCTTCACAAAAATCACGAATCGCAGTTGTTCCCAAAACATTATACCAGTCCATAGGACTTATACCATTTCCTGGTCTCTTACAAGTAATATTGTCTTCTGTAAAAATCTCTCCTCTCTTAATTGCGCGACGAGCAACTATAGACTTACGGGCAATATTAATATTACGTCGTTCAGATTCTGTAACTTTCTTGCCTCCCTCTCCAGCAATAACTTCTATACGACGAACATTTTGGCAAAGTTCCTTTAATTCTTCTGGTGTTGCAGAAGCCTTGTGATCTGGACCTGGCAAGTTCTTGTCCAATGTAAAATGCTTCTCAATCAGGACAATATTCTTCATACAAGCACCTATTGCAGCAACGTAGCCTACAGAATGATCAGAGAAGCCAATTTCTATATCCGGGAATTCTTGATGCAACGTATCTATTGCACTTAGGTTCACATCCTTATCAGGTGTTGGATACTCAGTATTACAATGGAGAATTATCAAATTCTTTGGATCTTCATACTTACAAATAATATCCACCGCTTGATGAATCTCCTCTATCGTGCACATACCAGTTGAAAGGATAATTTTCTTATTTGGTATTTTATACTTAGCAATTTTCTCCAAAAAAGGAAGATTGGTTACCTCCCCCGATGGAATCTTCCAAATTGCCTGCTTCTGCTGTTCCAGAAAAGCAATGGAATCCATATCAAATGGTGTAGAGAATGTATCAAGTCCTAAACTGACGGCATAGTCACGAAGCTTGACAAACTCATCATATGGCAGTTCCAACTTACGGGTCATCTCCAATTGATTCTCATCATTACCAGTTGTTACCTTTTGGTAATCTGCCTTTGGAGCATATTTCGATATAAGCTCTGCTGCCTTGAAAGTTTGGAACTTGACAGCATCAACACCACAAGCCTTAGCTTCATCTACCATTTTCTTTGCCAGCTTTGGATCTCCACAATGATTACATCCAATCTCTGCTATTATATATATATGTTTCATACTAGTTATATTTATGACTTTTCGATTCAATTTCTTTAGCAGGAACCCCAACTACCGTAGTGTGAGGTTTTACATCTTTAATGACTACAGCTCCAGAACCAACCAAAGCCCATGTTCCAATTGTCAACTGACCATTTATAACTGTTCCGGAACCAACAAAGCTTCCATCCTCACAAATAACATCGCCATTCAATGTTGCATTTGTTGAGATATTAACATGATCTTTGATATGGCAACCATGCTCAACCAAAGCTCTCGTATTAATGACACAATTATCACCAACAGAACTTCCGTGATTTAATATGGCAAGTTTTCCAATAAAACTACCCTCACCAATTGTTGCAGCTTGAGAAACAAGAGCAGATTTATCAATAACATTGATAAGAGATAGCTTTCTCTCTTTAAGTTTATCAAACCATATTTTACGTTTTGCATTGTTGCCTATTGCTACAAAATAAACATAATCTTCTGGATTTACAATACAATCAATTGTATTACCTAATATAGGGAAACCCTGATGCTCTTCTCCTTTGGGTTTTATATCATCCAAGAATCCCACCATCTGGAAATTCATGTGGTCAACAGAATCCAATACGGATTTGGCATAACCACCTGCGCCAACTATAATTAATTTTTTCATTTATTTAAATTAAATATTTTTTATTTAAACAGTTATTTTACCCTCGTTATTTCTTATAAAGAAAAGCCTGTAATCATATGCGAGTGTCACTCTGCCTCCTACTCTCTCATTACTCAAGACCAAGAGACCTCCCCATATTATGCAGAATATGGGACCGCCATATTCATCGTAAAGAACAGACTTTATCATAACTAAGCCCCTCTTTCAAATTAGGAATTCTGTGATAGGCATCACGTTGAAGTTCATCCTTTGTTCTTGCAATCAAAGTCTTGAAACTATCTTTATCAGCAACGCCAAACATGATCTTAGCTTTTTCAAAATATCGCATAGAAGCCATCTTTGGGAGTATTTCAAATGCTCTATTATATATACTCAATGTAGGATACCACATAGATATTCTATCTCCAGGTTTTCCATATATCAAGGATAAGTAATACAACAAAATATCGACTTCTACCCAAGAAGCGAATTTGTCGCCTCCATAATTGTTCATAAGGATAGCTACTTGACTGGATGACGAATACCCTTTATTCTTATAGTAATCCAATGTGTAATTATGCTTTTGAAAAATTGCCGTAAATGATAAGAAGAGCTCATAATTAAAGAAACGATAATTATCATTTCTCAAATGCCATGAATCTGTAGAGGAAGCCAACTCTATATCTTTATCTTCGTAATACTGAAGGAGTTTCTCAAAGAAATCGACAAATTGCTTGCCATTACATTCTGAATTAGATGCCACAGTATCAACAAAAGCAATAAAGTCGTTGTTAACAACTTGCATAGAAGATATACTCTTTTCTACCAGTTCTATCAAATCGCAGGTTTTACCTCCACTAAATGTGACTTTGAATTGATCTAAAGACTCTATTATCTTATCACAGTACCTAGCTATCCAAGTTTGTAGATCACTACTTTGATCTATCTTTTCTTTAAGCTTTTGTTGCTCCCGTGCCGTACTTAGCAAAACAGGTTCATCTGCTTCTAAATAAGAAGGCATTTTTCCTAATGCAGGCTTTCGAAGAAGAGGTTTACTATAAATATCTCTGAGCAACTGATCGTAGCCTAACTCATAGGTTTCATTGCTGCTCATATCGATATACATGCGAGATTTTAAGAACGTTGGCAAACACGCTTCTCCATTCTTCCACTCCATCAGAATAGGAATAAACTTTGTTTGCTCGGCTAAAGAATAAATATCGCCAGACATTATCGTGCTTTCCGTTCCTACACCTCCTTTTCGAGCATCTGCCTTGAGAGCATAATCTTCGTTACAAATAACAAGCACCTTCTTTATATCGGGATCCTTAACCATTTGTTCCATGAAGACATATTTGTCATGACCATGCTTTAAATCCCAGATGTCAAGAATAACATTCACTCCATCTTGCATCAAACGCTCAGCCAATCTCTGCACCCTAATCTTATTTTCTTCAGGATGCCAGCTATATGATATAAAAACTTTTGGATTTTCCATTGTACACAAGCTTATTATCTTTGTTCTCGAATCTTAAGACTTCCTCTTAAATCTTACCGGATTCATTAAGCCGTTGTTCTTTGCCTTGAAGCAAATGCTCTGTTACCTTCGCATGGATATATCCTTCGAGGTAAGCGAATGCTATATCTTTGATTTGTAACATCATAATATTCTTTTCGAAAACCTACCTGTCCTTCCTTACCGTTAAGGAAGGCTCCACCTCTCATCTCGGTCTTCTCCCCTCAGGGAAGAAGAGGAAAACCGCCCTACTCGGTGCTCGGGACCGCTGCGCTTTGTGGTTGGCGGACCATCAAAGGTCTCGCCATATTGTGCGGGATGGGACCGCCTTGCTAGTTTCTCACATTGAACAATCAATAAATTCTATTTTATTCAATATCAGTAGCTGTGCTAACTTATAATTAGTCTGCATCTACAACTGCCATATCAAGTTATCATGAGATGATTGACCATACGAGACTTCATGAAATGAGGCGTGTATATTTCTTGACTGTCCCACTTTTCAAAAATAACAGAAATGAATTTGATCTGTTCTGCCTTAGAATAGATTTCATCAAACATGATGGTACTCTCGGTACCAACCCCTCCTTTACTGCAATTGACATTCTCTGCATAGTCCTTGTTACAGACAACCAACACCTTTTTAATCTCTGAGTCTTCGACCATCTTTTCCATGAAGACATACTTATCCTAACTGTCCTATAGGCTCCAAACGTCTAAGATTACATCAACGCCATCGCTCATCAATCGCTCGGCTAATCGTGGCGCTCTTATCTTATTCTCTTCTGGATGCCACTATATGAAATAAATACTTTAGGAGTAATCATGTTAACCACAACAAGCCTTATATTTTAAAAATCCACAATATATCAATAACAAGCCCACCAATCCTACATACAACCACCACTCTGTAATGGAGAACATTGCTGAAATAAACTTATAACGTTCGCCTTTAATTTTATCCAAAGACATTTCAAATTTTCTCACAGTACCGAACTGGTTTTCTTTACCAATTAATATATCATATAATGCTCTGAATTTTCTTTCTTGCTGCAAATAATATGAATCTAAAATCCAAAATAGAATCAAAGGTAATATTATAACAAACAAGAAATGGACATCCTTTGTTTTAACATATATTCCTACAAAAGCAGAAACAACTGTTATTGCTAAGCCTTTTATTTTAAAGGAGGCATCAGCCATTCTTGAAACAGCACTTTGGACATAATCCAAATGTTTGATTGTATCAGCATCCATAATTTTATTGATTTACAGATAAATGTAATTCGTAATTACCAACATCATCTTTGATTGTCTCTACTCGTTCAATACACTCAGACACATGATTTTTAAAATAATCCCATGTTACAAAAGGTATATAATTAAACTCACCATACCAAATAGTTGAAGTTTTCTCGCACTTTTTCGTTACAGGATTTTTTCGATTAAACATATTCTCTTTGAGAATAGTAAACATCCAATCTCTGTGATACGTAATACAAGTTGACTGACAACCATAGCATTTATTATGCGTTATAGCATAATCATAGCTGCCATTTTCATCAGGTAAGACAACGGCCAGTATTGCATTTCGTCTGCTTGTCCTATCGCCACGAGATGTTTCTCTTAAAGAATAGGAGATTTCCCAAGGTATCCATTGAGACTTATCATAGCGATTTGGCTCCTTCATATTTGGAGAAATTAACACTATCGTGCAAGTCGTAGGATATATGCGATCTTTTAATTCTCCCCAAATTTGCTCTTCTGTCCAATCAGACAAATCCTCACCATCATGCTCGCCGAAATAAACATGGTCATCAGCAGCTAGTAAATTCTCTATTTCATCCACATAATGACGTACTTTGGTTGGATTATGTCCCACAATTTGTCGTACAGCTGTATCTGCGTATTTATATGAAACAAAGACATTATATGCCATAACTCTTATATTTTTCTAAAATTTTACGAAATTCCGCAACATACGCATAAGTATCAGGTACAGTATAATACTCTAACTTCGTACGCTCTTGCAATACACTAGCAGCTCCTCCAGTATTTGGAACCACAATCATATCAGCATAAGGATTACTTTCATGAAATTCATTTGCCTCACTAATAATACCATCCATGCCACCTATAAAAACACCACAAACAAACTTGTTAGAAAACATTTCATGGCGCATTCTATTCACACTAGAAGGTATATCTTTCTCCTTAGAAGTCCAAATCAAACGCTCATAATAAGAAACTTCTTGGGGTGTTTTCCCTTTAAACCATTCTGATTGATAAATCAAAACGTTTTTGGAAAAATCATCTCCATAATCCTTAGCTATTTCATATACCAAAGGGGAGATGGCTGGGTGACCTCCAAAACAGATTGGAATTTTATAATCCATACAAACTTTTGTAAATGCCATTACAGCCTCTCGAATTGCTGGTATGTTACCCTTGCCAAAGAACTCTCGACCAGGAATCGGAATTTGGGAAGGGATTCCAGCTGATAAAAAAATCATAATCTCATTCATTTTGAAACATCTAACACTTGCACCGGTAAAATTCCATTTAGCCAATTGATATGGTTTCGCACATCACTCCTACAATATAAGCCATTATAGAAACCAAAGGCTTGTTTAGCCTTGTCTGACACTTCTGATATCTTTTGAATGTCGAATGATACCGGAATATGATATAAAGGATAGAATTCTTTATCTTTATTCTGACTTACATAACATCTTCTATCAGAATTTAACTGTACATCAGGTACCATAGCTTTCAATTGGTCAGCCAATGCCTTTTCTCTGAAAGATTGTATTTCGAGTCGATTATTCTCCAACACGGAAATTATATCTCTAAGCACAAAAGGCTCAAACAATTTATTTGCGTCAATCTTAGAAGGTAAAATATAGCGCTTAGCAAATTCTGCTTCTTTAAATACTTTTGAATTTGGTGCGAACACCTCTATCACTCCCATCTGTAATTTGTTGCAAGCATTGAGTTCTTCCATTGTAAACTTACTCAATTCATAATTTGGTGTATTTACAAAGATAAAGACAGAAGAATCAGAGAGTTCATGCTTGAGATACTCTTGAAAATCCACTCCATAAGTAATACTATATGAATCCAAGAAAGGCTTATAATGTGCAGCAATCAATGCATCATGCAACTGATGAACAAATTTCAAACTATCGCTCCTCTTGTAAGAAATAAAAACTTTTCTATTAGACTCCAATAGTCCAAAGTACTCCAAAATGAAACATTTCAATTTACCAATTGCCAGAGTCGAATCAATTTCTATAGCGTTTACTGGATTTAGTTCTTGTGGAATGAAATTCCTAAAATTTGTCGAGCTTTGTAATATAGGAACAATTTGCTGGTTAGCTACTAACTCTGAAAAATCCAAATTGCTATAACAAGATATATCCTTATCGTTCTCGGACTGCCCAAAGAATAAATACAAAGTTTTGTCGCTATAAGAGATACTATCACTACCAAGCAACTCAATATTATCATATTTTTTTAAGGAACTCCGTAATTCGTCCTCAAAAAACGGAGTTCCTAATGATACTATTTTATTTATCATCTTTTCAACCAATCTTCTAAAGGTATATATATATTTTCTCTTTCCTTGTGATAAACGACATAAGCACCTGCTGACTTTCGAGTTCCATTAGAAAAGAAAGATTCACCATCCTCATATTCTATTGTTGGATATATTTGCAGGTACTCAGAGCCATTCCAAGTTCTATCTCCTTGCTTTACAGGGAGGATTGCTATTTTCCCTATGGCATACTTAGCTGCATCACCTAAACCTAATTCCCAATTACACCACTTTGAGTCAATCGCATCATTTGTAGCTACAAGAATAAACTTATCATACTTGAGAATCTTGTCTTTCAAAATTTCTGCTGTTTTCCCAGAAGTAGTACTTGTCATACCAGCATCTAACCAATCAATATACACGCTGATGCCCGAACGTTCAAGCATAGCTTTAACCTGTAGCATCAATGTTCTATCTGTATGCTTATGTGAAAGGAACACTGATGTCTGTGACTGAGATTGAGAAAAGCATCTCACCTCATTTATCGGATATCGTCGAGTCGAATCCGCTATTTGTTGCGCACTAAAATACATAATTCTACTTATTTTGGATATTGATTTCTAATGTTGATTGCTTCCTCTACCAAGTCCTGTATATTCTCGGCAATGTCTTTATAAGCATTTGTGCTGACCAAATGCGATGGCGAATAAGCTTTACATACACTTGACAGTCTCTTCTCATTATGATCTGCAGCCTCGCCTCTCTCAACTATATAGTTGAAAGTTTTATCAATAAAGAACTTGTCAAAAGGATTATCACCCATGAGGCTTTGCTTACCGACTTGGTCTTTTAAGCGATTTATATATATACCAACTATTCCTTTTCCAGTTTCCCAAGCACGCTTAATCTCATACTTCACCCATTTACGATCAGCAGTATTAGTTCCAATCAACACGACAACACAACTTCTATTCTTCATGTTATCATCTATCCACTTCTTGATTGCCGCATCACCTTGTCGCTTCACCGTTTCCCACTGATTAGCACTAGTAGGAGCATTACCTTCTATTGCCCCAATGTTTCTAACTTGCTGAGTTCTCCAAAAATCATCAGCAAAACAAAAGCTATAAAAAACTTGTCTTTTCATATATAACCTTTCTTTTAAAATTAATACTGATGCAAAAGTAACTTCAAAGATTGCAGACTTACTTCATTCTTTCGGGAATTTATTCACTCTCGCAGAATTTAACAATATTTTTCGCTCTTTCTTTGATTTTCTCTCTCAAATCAAGAGGTTCCAATATCTCGCACTTATCAGCGTAGGTCAACATAATGGTCTCAAACTCATAAGTGGGAATCAGGTCGAGAGACAAAATGGTATAATCATCATGTCGTTCTACTACTCTCTGCGAATGATGGATTGGTTTTGTCATGATGTAAGAATCCGCAGGATGATAAGCCTTAAACACGATGTGCTGGCATGACTCACCAAACTTTGGAGAAACTCCCACTATATCTTTGAAATAATTCTCAACATCACCTTTTATAGGTGAAAACTTCTCATTTTCAAGAATCTTATAGTCATCAATTCTATCCAAAGGTACTACCACTATTGGCAACACATCGCTTACTGTAGGCTCCTTTCCTACCAAGAACCATCTGTTATTATATTGGCGCAACTGATAGGGATGGATGATTCTGTTATAAGATGGACGACCAAACTGATGATACTCTAAAGATACCACATGTTGGGATGCTATCGCTTCATAAAGAGGAGTGAAGTATTTCAATCCCTTCAAGTCCTCGTTTTGTGAGAAACTTACGTAGGATGCTTTGGCTTGACCTATATTAAATGTAGATTTCATCTGCACCAATGTGGCATTCAGCCATTCTTGATTTGGAAGTCCTTTAAATCGGGAAAGCATCTGAATAGTATCGGACAACATCTCCGCTTCACTCTGGCTCATTGGAAGATTCTGAATAGAAAAATTTCTATCAGAATACATATAATAGGCTCTATGACCATCCATTTTTCTCTCCAAAGGCACACCACCGCCTGCTTGACGCTGCATGAAATGAATGTCTTCACGAATGGTTCGCTCTGATACTGATGAACCATCATAATTGTAAAGTACCTCATTACATGCTTCCACCAAGTCTTCCATATAATAGTGTCTTCTACTATCACGGAAACAGCGGTCTAATACCTTGTAGCGTATATAAGCATTCTTTCCTTGAGCCATAGAGAATCGTTCTATTTATTGCTTGTTTTATCTTTGTTGACCTTTGTGAAGTTGACAGGTGGAAGGATAATGCTTCCCAATCCTGCCTTTAATGCAATGTTAGCAATGTGCTCTCGAACAAATGGGAAGATGATGGCTGCACCATTGACACGTCCAAACTCCTCATCTGTCGATATCTGAGAATTGCCATTACGTTCAAAGACTCCAATCATAGAGACTTCAATACGATATTGCTCTGAACCATCTTTCATGTTTACAACAGTAGTCTTCAGCCTGACATTTATCTTATTGTCCCGACCTCCTACTCCTGTCTCAAAACTAACCATTCTTTTAGAGTCTTGAAAATCAACATTTCCAATTCTAGTGAAATGGGATTCTGCTAACATGATATTTAATACACGAAAGCCAGACTTTTTATCTTCTATATTTTCCATAACTATGCAGCTTGTGTATAATCGTTACTAAAGAAATCATCTGATAAATCAGCAAAACTAAAATTCTCAGAATAGCAAAAATGATTATCCATTTCCACACAAATAGTTTGCATCGTCAAGGATTCACTCAATAGATAATCCTCACCTTGTACACTCCATCCTACAGTTTCTATTCCGAAATAAGCATCTTCTGATATAAATGATATATCTTCACCAGGAATTGCTTTATAAGCACGTTTAAAAAAATCACACTCCCAATCTGTGAATTCTTCACTATCAAAAACAGCTTGGGGCAAGATTTCTATTGTATGTAAATTTGCCAATTCATCATACTCGTAGCTAGCCTTTGCATTCTTGAATTGTTTTACGAATTCATTCAATTGCTCTTTCAAATAATCAAAAGTTGCCATAATCAAATCGTTTTTAAAATTTTAAGGACATCTTTAGCTAATTCTATAGACTTCATACTTTGCGTAATAGTGATAGACTCTTCGCCATAATCTGCCTTAAACCTTATTCTTTTTAATTGTCCAATCTTTGCAATAAATTCCTTAGCTCTTTGCTTTTCCTCGAATTTACTTGCTGAGTCATATAATCTCATGCGTATAAATTCTGCCATGATTTCATGTGTCCCATGCATCGTTGGATCAACCTCATTTTTTATTTCATTTTCTGTCTTACCATACTTGCTATAACATAGATGTTTCATCCAAAGAAAACAACTATAATATGCGCTATGAGGTACTGCCAGATAAAAATAAGTACTATTATTTATCTCTTCAGCAGCACCAATAAACAAGTCGGATTTATTCGCATAACAGCTATTCATAAGCCATATTTTTTACTTGCATTCCTTTACAGGCTGCAAAATTACATGATAAGATTGCAGAAATACTGCATTGTTCTTGCGAAAATTAAAGTTAGCATCCAACCCCTATGGCAATACGACTCCATCCCCAGTGTTTACTGGGGATACAGAGTATTTAAAGGAATTAGACTTTTTGTTTTTCTATCTAAGAAAACATTAAAGCTCTTTACCACCCAAGAATTGACCTAAGGCGGACATCATGCGGAGTTGCTTGGCAGATGGGGCTTTGACGCCTTTGTTGGCCATATCCAAATAGAAGTTGAGACTGGTGGATAAGGCTTTGGTCAACTCTGATGGCATGAGCATGTGCCATTCCTGGGTTTCCTTATCCTCGTAAGTTGCTACCAAGAATAGCTTCTGAAGCTTGTACTGGGTCTTGCGCATCTTGCGCACCACGTAGGTGTTGGCATCGCCTTTTACAAACTCATCTACTATCTAGAGTTCCTGCTTGTTCAAACGGCTCAAGATCTCTATTGGGTTATCCAACATCTCCTGGGCTATTCGCCTAGCAGTCTCATCTTTCTTCAAGTTGGGACTTACGTATAGGTCGAGCTTGTCACTTGCTTTCAGCATATTGACTTTCGTTGTGCTATTGAGTAGCTGAACCAAGCGGATGCCATCAGCTGTGAAGTTCTTATTTGGAATTACTATCATAACATTATAATGTTTCTTGTCCCCATACTGCTACCAGACGATCTTTCCAGAGTTTCAGAGGACAATGGGAATTGAGTTCTACATATAGTTTATTGACAGCATCTAGGAACTTGTCTAGACCTAACTCTACCAACGGATGGAAAGGAAGGTAAGTTGGAGCGAGATTGCGATAATCTACGTTCTCGATATCCATTCCTAAGCCCATGGTTTGACCGGCATTGGCAGACATAACAAATATATTGTCGGGATGCTCGCTTTGCCATATCTGGACAAAGGTTGGGCACGGACGCTTCATTATACCAAAGAAATGCTCCTGGTCTTTGATGCTTGAAAGATGCAAAAAGTAATCACCCCAATCGGCATAAAGAGTAACGGAGTTTTCTCCGCCCAACATCAAATAGACATGGGCGTAGTAGGTTTTGCCGGATGGTGTCTTGGTCTTGTAGATGATCTCGACATCGTCTTTATGATAGACGAGGGTGCGGGAGCTACCTAAAAAGAAGGTTGCTCCTGGCTTTATGGAGAAATAAGATTTCATGATTTTACTTTTTTTGTTCCTCATTGCAGTATCGCTCTGCACTTGTCGCCACTCGAATGAGGAATATTGTTTATTCTACTTTTGAGAGGATTACCTCAGGAGAGGTGCCCATCAGGGTTATGGCGGAAATCTTATGACCGCCATTGGCGTTTAAGGAATGACCACAATGATAGAGGCTATCATCTATAATAAGCCAGCGGTCATGAGACTCGTTACGCCATTTTCTAATGTCTATATGATTATCGGGGAATAGCAACTCTTGCTGTATAGAAATCACCTTCGAAGAAGACCATTTCTGCTGGAGGAGTGGAGGTTCGAATAAAGAAGTCGAGCTGCTGTTGCTGCTTAGCCTGGACGTCCTCAATATGAGTCATACGCTTATCCATATTCTCCTGTAGGGCTATCAAGTGACGATTCACGGAATAACCTTGAAGAAGATATTGCTTTATAACTGCATTCGCCCACTGACGGAAACGGGTTCCTATCGGACTCTTTACTCTATAGCCTACAGAGATTATAACATCCAAATTATAGATTTTAGTACGATATCTTTTGCCGTCTGCGGCAGTATGTAAGGATTCCTTACATACTGATTTTTCGTCTAACTCTTTCTCTTTAAAGATGTTACGAATATGCATAGTTATATTGTTACGAGTTGTACGAAACAACTCTGTCATCTGTGCTTGGGTAAGCCAAACCGTATCTTGATCCAGTTTCACCTCCAACCTAATGCTATCATCTGGTTGGTAAAGTACTATCTGTGAATCATCAGCCATAGGCTGTATATTATTGTCGTTTGCCATAATTATACATTTTTATTGCTAATATAGCGACAAAAGTACGATTTAATTTCGTAATCACCAAGGATTTAAGAGAAAAAATGTATTTATTAACCTATGCTTGGCTTATGGCAAAACATTACAACACACTAAAAGATTCTGCTTCCTTATCTGCTTTTTTTTCTTCTATGTTCATAACGTAAGATCCTTATTAATTATTGCATTTTTTCGACTCCCCTGTCCCCCTCTTGCGAAGAGGGGGTCCTTACCCTATACCCAAGCCCTAAATCCCTACCATAGGGATTAGGGATGTAACCGCCCTCCGGTGCTCAGAACCGCTACGCTATAAGGTTGGCGGGGTATCAAAGCCCTGCGCCATGTTGTGCGGGATGGGACCGCCTTCCTATTATCTTGCTAAAGGTGCTGGATACTACCCTTATTTTAGAACCACCCTGTCTTGCAATAAGTCACAAAGAGAACGTAATGTCTTTAATGTATAAGGACGAATCGTCAAGTCATCACAAACTATCTTCTTATCCGTACCCAAGAAAAACATACCACAATGATCATTAAGACCTGCTTTAACAGGATATATTCTTAATCTATCATGTAAATTTGCTAAATACCTTGGAGTAAAAAGAGCATAACCCACATAATGGCTTTCTGTCTTTTTAAAAACATACTTACCTTTTTTATTCAAATGCTTTTGGTCTATAAAAGACAGCCTGGACAATGAGACATAAGACTCTACTTCACCATTCGTAAAACGTCGAAGATTGAATGCCGCAAAATTTAACTGATGGGTATTTTCATCATAAAAGGCTGGAGAAGACAACAATCGAGCTATCTCCTCCATATCTTTCAATACTGGTTTCTCAAATGTTATATCACATTCCATTAGGCTATGTTCTTTAAGACTTCCAAAAATTTAGGGAGTTCCGAAAGTGGGAGGATGCCCTCTTTCTCTATCTCTCCATAATTGACATCATACACTATCCTATCACTAAGAATAGATAAACAGGCATCTCCTTTGGAGGTCTTCCATTGCATTAATATATAGCCATTGGTATTTGGGAATATTGCTAATCCCTGAAGTAATGGTTCGCTGCAAGATGAAACAACCTTCTGAGAATAATCACATGCTTCTGATGATATGGAAGGGGAACCTGCATAATCCCAATTCGCTGGCAAATCTCGAAGTTCAAGAATTCGCTTCTCAAGTCGTTGCCTTAACGAAAGGCTTGGCTTCTTTTTCAGCTGTTGCTTCAATAATCGCAAAGCTTCTGCCATAGCATCAGTCACACTGATGTTATTCTGCTCTGCTATCGTTGCATAGCCTTGATATAATGTATTATCGAGTACCAATGTTGCCATAATCGTAATATTCTAATTATTGGCTGCAAATATAAGGGTTTTCGGTGAAACCACCAAATTTTTAGAGGAGTTTTTGCTTCTTGCTCTAATCTCCCCCAGATTAACGTATATCACCAATACAGCGTCCCCACTATAGGGTTGGCGGACCATCAAAGGTCTACGCCAGGTTGTGCGGGCTGGGACCGCATGGGGCTATGAGATGACCGCATGAATCAGCGTTTACGTCCTTTACCAAATTAGCGGCTACACCACCTTTATTGGTTTAAAATGTCCAACAACTCAGCAGGAGTATAAACGGGTAAAGAAGAATTTGAAAAATCCTTCTTGTTACGAGTTACAATACAATCTCCCTCAGCTCGCAAAGCTGTGGCATTCTGAGTTGCATCTTCATAATCCTTCCAACCAGAAGAGAGCATTTCAATTACCGTATTGCCTTGTAAGTCTAAAACATCTACAAAATTCGACAACGCCAGAAGAGCTTCTTTTACATCTTGATACTCATACTTACGAGCGACATACATGGCAGTAACATAAGACAAAGCTGACGTCATCAACTTTATGTCTCCTGTTATTCCAAGGGCAAACAGTTTATCGGCATCTTCTGAAAAGCCCTCCCGATTTGCAACGAAATCTATTAAGACATTCGTATCTACAAAAACTCTCATAATGCATATTTTTTTTCAACCAATGCATCTAAGCTATTTTCATCTGCCGGTATCGGTTTGCCACCTTTTGCCTTTAATGTCTTCACATAAGACAAAGCATCTCTAAATTCATCGGTTTCTAATAGTCTTTGCTTAGGTTGTACCTTTTGCAAAAACAGAGAAATCGCCTTTTCTATTGCTGCAGTTACACTAATATTATGCAATTTAGCATAACTTTCCGCCCCTTTATATATATTGCTATCAATTGCTATTGTATTCATAATAGTATCTCCTTTTTTGAGTGCAAATATAAGAGTTTTCTGTGAAACCACCAAATTTTTAGGGGAGATTTTGCTCTGTGGGACTATTTCTTCCTTCTGGCCTTGGCTTCTTTCATGGTAATGATTCTACCTGGATGTTCTGGGTCCCATACCGCAGCACCTCCATGCTTGAAATAGTCCCAAAGGATGATGAGGAGGGCTATGACAGAGAGAACTCCGAAAAGGATTAATATGAGTAATAACATCTTTTCTAATGTATAATTGTTAATGTATAATGTTTAATCGTGATCAAGCTCGCTGTACTTCGAGTGCTGGCTCTTGTACTCTGGCACTATCTCCTTCATCTTCTTCACGATTGCCATATCATCGTAGGTGAAGGAGAGCTGATAGAGGTCTTCCTCGTTCTTGCGTGCCAACTCGTATGGATACTCACGAACCTTGGCTACCATAATCTTTGGATGATGGGTTGGAACGGTCGCCTCCTTGTCGTTCAGAACTTCCTCGAAGAGTTTCTCACCATCTCGGAGTCCTACGTACTTGATGTCGATGCCATCTACTCCCGAAAGGGCTATCATGCGCTTTGCCAGGTCGGCGATGCGGACTGGCTTGCCCATATCGAAGACGAAGATCTCGCCTCCCTTACCCATAGTTCCAGCCTCCAATACCAACTTGCAGGCTTCTGGAATGAGCATGAAGAAACGGATGATGTCGGGATGGGTGACGGTGATCGGACCGCCCATCGCAATCTGCTTCTTGAAGATTGGGATAACGGAACCGTTACTTCCCAAGACATTACCGAATCGTGTGGTAACAAACTGGGTAACACCCTTTACCTCGCCATCCACAATCGCCTTGTTCAATGCCTGGCAGTAGATCTCGCAGATTCGCTTGCTGCAGCCCATCACGTTGGTAGGATTCACAGCCTTATCGGTAGAAATCATCACAAACTTCTTGGTGCCGTACTTCACAGCCATATCGGCTATCACGCGCGTACCATATATATTATTCTGCACAGCCTCTGATGGGTTGTCCTCCATCATCGGTACATGCTTATAGGCTGCGGCATGGAATACATAGTCTGGATGGTACTCTGAGAAGATGCGCTCCATACGGGTGGCATTGGTGATGCTGGTTACGATGGTTTCGCAAGGAATATCAGCATAGTTCTTGTTCATGAAGAGGCGGACATCGTGCATTGGGGTCTCAGCCTCATCAACGAGAATCAGCCGCTGTGGCTTATAGATGGCAATCTGCTTCACCATCTCGGAACCGATACTGCCGGCTGCTCCCGTAATCAGAATGGTGCGACCGCTGAGGAGCTTTCCGATCGCATTCATATCCACTTCGATTTTGTCTCGTGGAAGAAGGTCTTCGATATCTACCTCGTGCATCATCTGATGACGGAGGTTTGACTTGCCGTCCCAGCTCTGTGCCTTCGGCATCATCATAATCTTGATGCCTTCTGCGGTAAGCTTGTCGATCATATCCTGCTTCTCCAGGAACTTCTCTGTGACCAGAGGGCTTACGAAGAGGGTCTTGACATTCAGCTTATGCATGATACCCATTAATGCCTCATCGTATGAATAGACTTCGCATCCCAACAGGAATCGACCTTTTATGTCTGTTTCTGACGTAGCAAACCCTTTCACTACATACTGCGATGGATGATCATTACGCATAGACTTTGCCAAGGAGATACCACCCTCTCTTACTCCGAGTATGAAAACCGGAGTCTTGGTGTCGGCTGAGAAACTGGAGTCGTACATATACTTCACGAGGATTCGCATCGTCCACATCTCTATCATGGAGATGAAGAGCATGACGACAATAGCCTCCGTGGTAAGATCACAGCGGATACTGTCTGGCACCACCATGAGAAGAATGCTGTTCAGAATGAAACCGACAACGAGGGCCCCGGAAATGCGAAGCAGGTCAACGAATGACGAGTAGCGCATGATACCGGAATAGGTATGGAAGATTCGCATGCCGACTACGAAGAGCGGCAGGGAACAAATGAACGTGAGGAGATAGTTCCAGAAATGGGAAGCTATCAGCTCGCCTCCCTCTGCGATATAGGTCGCAATCATTCCAGCCACTACAATAGCGATGCTATCGAGTGCCATGATGCACCAATATGGCAGTGTAGCCTTAGAAAAATACCAATTCGTCAGTTTGTTTGCAAAAAGGGATACTTTGAGCTGATACAGCATCCCTGAGAATGGCTTCTTTTCTGAACCATTCTGATCTAGTTTATCACTCATAAATAATATAAATTAATCTTTATTCTAAATATATTAATGGGTATATATCTACGTTTTCTTTTTTAATGCAACAAGATCATTCTACCACTCAATCTTCTTCAACGACTTCGAGTAAATTTCTACTTATCGTAAGCGTTGCACCACTGATATACTTGATTTCGCTGCCGATGACGGCTTTCTTGCCATTATAACTCTGTACGTATGCTTCCACACCTTTCATGCTACCTGCTGTCACTCGCACTTTGATACCTTTCTTCAAAGGAACAGGGGCAGCAGTGACAGGCTCTTCGTCATTCTCAACAAAATATCGATAGTTGGCAATAACCTGGTCGGGAATCTGGTATATTTTCCTTTGTCCAGGCATCGTCAGCATCTTATACACATCCGAACGGAATCGGATTTTATCAAGTTGTCTCTGAGAGACATTGCAAAAGATGAAGGTGGAAAGAAACAGCTTTTCTTTCACTCTTCGCTTATTGGAACGCTTGTCGAGATAAACTACTTTTACCTTGGGAATCCAGTAGTCAAACCAAACATGATTGTAATTAAGATTGATTCGTATAGAATCAGCTATTCTCGTTTCACAATTCACTCTCACTACAGCCACATACCATCCTGCATCTGCCGGTTTTTCAAGCCCTTCATTAGGCATTTGGGGAGTCAATTTCTTAGCGCTTTCTTCACTTTTTGCCACGGCTTCGCCGTCGTCCCCTGCAATAGTGGACGTAACTTGTGATTGTATATTTGTCTCTTTCATCATGCGAATCAAGTTCGTTTTTTGATGTCGATCATCTGAATCTCTACATAAGAGACACAGATACTCACTGCAAAAATACGAATATTGTTGCAAACTAGCAAATTATGCGTGTTAAAAAATTAATATCATTCTACGAAAATCAACATTTTTTTAGAATTCTTATCATACGCAATTTCCTAAGTCGTTGATTGAAAGAAAGTTTTCGGTATTTCTGTGTCTCTTATGTAAAGATTCAGAAAAATTGGTTCATTTTGGTTCATTTTGGTTCATTTTGGTTCATTTTGCAAAAACCCTCTTTTTATTCATTTTTACGGCTTATAGGACTGCCAGAATTTTAGCGTTGGCATCATCCACTTCTGAGCTTTTGATGGAGCGGAGATAGATCTGTGTGGTGATTACGGAATGATGTCCCAATGCCTCGCTGATAACGGAGATGGAGATATGGTTGTCTCTTGCTGCCGTTGCCCAGGAATGGCGGGCGACATAGAGGGTGAGCTTGCCCTTGATACCGATCTTAGCACCTAACTTCCTGAGGTGGTAGGAGATACGGGCTTCGGCATTTCGATATAGGCGTACCGTGTCTTTCTTTTTGTCAATAGTTTTATCCTGACTCTTATTCCCATCATCAACAAGGAAGGGGAAGAGATATGGTGAGGAGGCGGTCTGCGCCTGATACTTTTCCAACAACTCCTGCATCTCCTTCTCCCATCGGATGGTGAGGCGCTGTCTGGTCTTGCTTCGGGTGTAATGAAGATAACCGTCCTTGAGGTCGGATTTGCGGAGGTGAGCCAGGTCGATGAATGAGATACCACGCAGATAGAAACTCATCAGGAAGGTATCTCTTGCCATCTCTTCTTTGGGAGTGAGATCCTTGACCGACTCCAGACGCTTGATCTGGCTGACAGATTCTGTGGGTATGGCTCTCTTGCGGGTTGGGGCAATACCGGTATAGGTATCCGAGAAGGGATACTGCTGTGGCGTCAGTCCCTTCGCCACGGCTTTGTTGTAGGTAGCACGGAGGATGCGGAGGTAGAAGGAACTGGTGTTTCTACATACCTTAGCCGTATGATGCAGGTATGCCTCATACGAGTGCATCACTTCTGCATCTATCTCACTCAGGGCGATGTCTTTGTTGTCCCGGTATCGTTTAAA
Organism: Prevotella sp. TF12-30; assembly: GCF_003436715.1. Taxonomy (NCBI): domain Bacteria; kingdom Pseudomonadati; phylum Bacteroidota; class Bacteroidia; order Bacteroidales; family Prevotellaceae; genus Prevotella; species Prevotella sp. TF12-30. Next base: position 52,329 of record NZ_QSQJ01000001.1, read on the forward strand.
ACTGTTGAGGGTTGCTCTGTAATGCAGCGAGGTGCGGTATTGCCCGTTTTTCTGCAACAGGGCAATAAGGAGGTTCATAAACTGGAATAACGACTCTGGTTTTTTCGTGTTTCTTGGCATAATACGTATATATTTTGATGTTTACAAAAAAAAGGGGACCGGCCACTGCCAGTCCCCAAGACGAGAGAGATATAAGTGTTGACTTGGTCAACAACGAGGCAAATCACTTTGCCTAATATTATATCCATTTATTATTTTAATAGAGTTTAATCTATTATTCATAGAAGCCAGAATGTCTAACTCCCGAGATGCGATAAGTCAAAGCATTATCATCATCGCTGAACTTAACCTTGTAGCAGATGCTATCACATGGAAGTCCATGAAGGTTCTTTCCCTGATTCAATAACACCTGACCTTCGAGCAACTCAACATTGCCTGCCTCAGCATTTGAAGGATTATAGCTAGAACCAGCAGCTGCAGAGAAAGTTTTGGCAGCATAATCTACATTCACTTTCATCTGAACACCCCAGAAGCCAGCATCCTGCAACCACATTTCCTTATCGCTATTGGCAGCAGTATTGTAGGTATTCACAGTAATGGTACCCAATCCATACGGATCTTCATACAAAACATTACCATTTTCATCAACAGCATCAACCTGTACTTCCCAAATACCAGCCATCTGCTCAACGGCAGTTCCACCAGCCGACTCATCAGTCTCAGTATCACAAGACACAAGAGCGAAGCAGCCCAGCAAGGCGAACATAAACATTGAAATATATTTCTTCATAATCTTATTCCTTTAAAATCTTAATTGTTTTATTACTTCAATGAGATGGTAAAGTCCATTGTTTTGGCATAATTCACTACGTAAGAGATTTCTCCTGTAGCAGGATCATACTTTCCATCCTTAAAGCCAGTAGCAGAATCGCCCCAACCTTCCACAGAACTAGAAAGCAAGACCAGAGAATTATCAGCCAACAACTGGAAGTAACCTGTCATTGCGTAACTTGAACCATAACCAGCTTTCTGGTCGTAGTAACCACCCATCATATCACTTACATAGAAGATGCCAGGTGCAGCCTTAGTAACCTTCACGGTATAACCAGAGAAAGCTGTAGTAGTTACAGAACCATCCTCTTTGTGATAATCACGATGAGAACCAGCCTGAAGAGTATAGGTACCCGACATATCTGTTGTAATGGTTGGATCACAGACTGCTACAGTACGAGTAGTAGATACAGAGAAGCCATCAGCATTTGTTGCAGAATAAGTAATGTAATACAAACCTGCCTTAGAAGCATCTACTGTACCAGACGTTACAACCTTAGAAGAATAATCTTCTCCATTCAACGTAGCTTTACATCCCTGCTCACTATAAGCTGTACCGATAGGCACCTGAACAAAGTCATCCCCCTGGATTTCCAAAACCGGATAATATGTAATCCTTGAATCAGTAAACTCCTCATCGTCGCTGCAAGAAGTAAATCCAACAGCCGTCATGCTGAGCATCAAGGCCAAAAACAATATCTTTTTCATATCTTTTATCTTTATATAATGAATGAATAAAAGTACCTATTGATTACTTAACATCCCAGAACACAGGATCTGCCAAAGTCTTAACGGCAGGAGTATTCTTGTTCAACTGACGTGCAGATGAAGGATAAGGCATACGCTTGCACAAGCCGTTATTACCATAGTAATTAACAGCAGGCACAATCAGATTACCAGCAGTATAGCTTGTAGGATCCTTGTGAACCTTCTCAGCAGAAGCAGAAGACACGGCAGGAACATCAGTACGACGCTGCTCAGACCAAGCCTCAAAGTGATTACGATAGAACAAAGCAACCCACTTCTGCATATAGATCAGCTTCAACTTATCTTCCTTGGTAGCCTGCTTGTCAAAGTTTACCTTATCACCCGCAATGAAATCAGAGTAGCCTGCAACCTGACGAGACAAGAAGTCATTCTCAACAGCAGCCTCATAATCAGCCTTGGCAGCAGCCTCATCATTGTTGAATCGCAACTCAACTTCAGCCTTCAGGAACTCAACCTCGCTAAGAGTAAAGAGATAAACCGGCATAGCTTTGGCAACCTCTGTATTAACGAGACTTACATCCTTATCCATCAACTTAGTACCATCCCATTCCAAATACTTAGTCTTTGCACCAGGAATCTCACCAACATACTTTCCACTTGCAGCAGCCTTGTTCAAAGCATAGGCTTCACGAGGGTCGTTGGTAGAATTGAAGTAGGTTACCAATGGATATGCAGCACAGAAATTGTTTGCATTCAAAGAGAAGATATTACTATACCAAGGATTATACTGTCCCTCTGCATTGCTATATACATTAAATACTACATCAGAAACCGGGAGGATACCATTAGCCACGATAGCCTTAGCCTTGGCTGTATAATTAGCAGCATCTACATTTGCATCAATCAGACGCATATACATACGAAGACGGAGGGCATTGGCAAAACGTTTCCAGCTATCCAGATTCTTGCTGAACATAGGGTCGGTCATATCGATGTTGTCAGAAGCTGCAATAGCTGCCTCTGCTTCATCCATTGCCTTCAAAACATTCTCATAGACACTCTGACCATCATCCCAAACCGGATTAGGATTAGCACTACCCTGGCAGGCCTCTGTATAAGGAGCATCGCTACAAGCATCTACCATATACTGCATAGCCAAAGCTGTCATTACCTTGCATACATAAAGGTTGGCAGTATTAGTAGTCTTACTCTCTATATCCTTGATATCAGTCATTGCACCGGCATAGATAGTACGATAGCAACGGTCGAAGAGCTGAGAAGCCTCATCAAAGTGAAGCTCAGCAATGTCGTTATACTGATTATACTCAGGACGCTGCTCAAAATACTGAGCAAAATAGCCACCATAGGTGAACATCGCATCACCAGGAACCGCAGCTATGGCATTCTGCACAGCAGGGAACTCCAATGAAGGTGTAATATCACCAGAAGCAGGATAGTTTGGATTCTCATTGATATCCATATCGCAGCTAGAAAGCGCCAAGAGGCAAGCTGCACTATATAATAATATTTTTTTCATAAATGATCCACCTTTAGAATTTAACAGAAACATTGAAACCCATCTTGCGTGAGCTTGGGTTAGCAGAATACTCACCGAAGTTACCAGACAAGTCGTTACCGAATGAGCTTGACTCTGGGTCGATGAATGTATTGCTAGAAGGTGTCCAGAGGAAGAGGTTGTTACCGAAGACAGAAACCTTAACGCCAGTCAAGAATGTCTTAGCCAACCAAGCCTTTGGCAAATCCCAAGAGAGAACTACAGAACGAAGCTTTACATAGCTCTTGTCAACCAAGAATTCTGCATCGTAGTTATCAGCACCATTGTTCCAATAGTTGTAGATATTGGTTGGTGTCAGAGCAGTAGTATTCTCTGTATAGATAGGAGCACCATTAGCATCTGTACCAGACTGAACCACAGAATTTGGAATAATCCATGGGTTACGATGGTTGTATGCAGTCTGGATAGCATTACCGGTGAAGTATGTAATATTCTTGGTACGAGAGAACATCACGCCACCCTTACGGATATCAAAGTCGAATGACAGGCTGACACCCTTATAAGACAAGGTATTAGAAATACCCATCTGATACTTACTGTTCATGCTACCTACAATTTCCTGCTTATCAGTCTTCTGAGGAAGACCATTTGCATCTACGATCAAACGTCCCTGGTCATCACGCTTAGAAGTATAAGCCTTGAACACACCGAGTTCCTCACCTACGATAGCATAGAGAGAAGTACCGCCAGAGAAACCATAGATAACAGATTCACCGCCGAGTTCCTCAGGCAAAGAGATTACCTTACTCTTGTTCTTGGTGAAGTTCCAAGAGAGATCCCATTTGAAATCCTTGGTCTTAATAGGAGTTACGCTTACCAAAGCCTCGATACCACGGTTGCGAATCTTACCAAGGTTCATGTTCTGATAGGTGTAACCAGAAGCTGGATCCATATTCAAGGAGAAGATCTGCTTGTCTGAGTTTCTGTCGTAATATGAAACATCAAATGAAATACGGTTCTGCAAGAATGCCATGTTCAAACCAAACTCAAATTCTGTAGTCATCTCAGGACTCAAAGTATTACTACCCAGAGTATTGCCCTTGGTATAAGCATTGTAGTTACCATTGGTGAATGGGAATTTACTAGAACCCCAGCCTGAAGTATTAGCTGAAGCCTGAGCATAGACAGAGTTTGTCATATATACACTGGCATCGTTACCTGTCTTACCCCAAGCAGCACGGAACTTACCGAAAGTTACGATCTTCTGAGCCTCAGGAGACAAGAACTTAGAGAACACGAAACTACCTGTTACACCAGGATAGAAGAATGAGCGGTTACCCTTAGGAAGAGTTGAAGACCAGTCGTTACGGGCGGTCATTGTCAAATAAGCCCAGTCATCCCATCCGAGTTCTACCTGACCGTATGCACCCATCAAGCGACGAAGTGACTGATACTGAGAAAGAGTAGGTTTCTCAGAAGAGTTTGTCAAGTTGAAATAAGTAGGTATAGTCAAATTAGTAACTGCACCATACAAGTATGTGTATTTACGCTCATTACCATTGAAACCGAGAGCTGCGTTTACATCCAACTTATCGATGAACTTGTGGCTGTAATTGAACATTGCATTGAAGTCCATCTCGCGGCGACGCTCAGTCTGCTCAGTTACAGAACCAGTCAATGACTTCAATGCATCCGCCCAGTTTGGAGTGTTTGCATAAAGAGCAGACATGTTTGGTTCACCGGTGTTATGATCACCAGTAGTTGTATCAAGACCGAAACGGGTAGAGAACTTCAAATCGGTGAAGATATCCCAGTCAAACTGCAACTTACCATAGAAACGCTCTGACTCATACTCATTCTTGTAGTTATTCAAGATATAGTATGGGTTGGTTACACCGTAAGGAGTATAGTAATAACCTGGCGTATTGAATGGATCATTCAAGTCCTTCATCTCTACGATACTGATATCGCGAGGAGTCTGCATGATGGCATTATACATAGAACCCGTCTTCTGACCAGTAGTCACGAAGTTGTTCTTCTGATAAGCATAGTTGGCAGACATGCTCAATGTTACATTCTTGATCTTGTGAGAAGCTCGACCGGAGAATGTATATTTGTTGTAACTATCCGCATCAGTAGGGATAATACCATCATCATGAATCTGAGAAAGACTCAAGAAGAAATTACTAGCATCAGTTGCACCATTGAAAGAAACACTGTTGTTGTAGCGTAAACCAGTATCAAAGAAGTCCTTGACATTGTTCTTTATAGGAAGATAGCTCTTCAGTTTCTGAGAGTTATCATAAACATTACCATATTTCAAGGTTGAGCCATCGAAAGCTGGTCCCCAAGAACCATTCTCGACATCAGTCTTGTCACCATACCAACCCATACCGAACTCGTTCTGGAGCTGAGGCAAGCGAAGCACAGACTCAAACTGCAAACCACCATTATACTCTACACCAATACCCTTGTTCTGCTTCTTACCACTCTTGGTAGTAATCAACACAACACCATTGGCAGCACGGCTACCATAAAGTGCAGTTGCGGCTGCACCTTTCAGGATGGTCATGCTGGCAACATCATCAGGGTTTACGGCATTAGCACCGTTACCAAAATCATAACCATTATCCAAGTTATTACTGCTGGAAACAGAAGAGTTGTTCAATGGCACACCATCAACAACATACAAAGGCTGGTTGTTACCCGACAATGAGCTGACACCACGGATGATGACAGAATTAGAAGAACCTGGGTCAGAAGATGTAGAAGAAATCTGCACACCAGCTACCTTACCTGCAAGACTAGACATAACGTCGTTGGTACGAGACTCAGAGATTTTCTCACCGCCCACAACAGCAGCAGAATATCCCAAAGCCTTACTAGAACGGGAAATACCCATCGCAGTAACAACAACCTCATCAAGATTTCTTGAATCAGCAACCAGCATAATCTTCATCTTAGCAGAAGCTTTTACTTTCTTTGGCTCCATACCAAGATAAGTAACTTCGAGAACAGCATCCTTACTTGCATTAGGCAGAGTAAAGTTACCATCCACATCTGTCACTGTACCAGTCTTTGTTCCTGCGATTTTAACAGATGCGCCAATCACTGGCTCACCGTCTTCCTGAGAAACAACTTTACCTGTAACAGTAGTCTGTGCGAGAGCCATTCCTGTTGAAAGAACAAGCCCCCCCATTAACATGGTTAGTCTTTTTGTCATAATTTCTCTCTCTTAAATTAAACAACTTACAAATATCGGGTGCAAAGATACATACTTTTTATAAAATAAACAAATTTTTAGCTAACAAAATGCTATTAAAAAGCTATTTTCTTATCCCTTTTGTATATTTTCTGCATATTTCCCAACTTTTAGACAGATTTTTATGACAAAAGACAACAAAATATTAGTTTTCAGCAATTACACCATACTTGATGAGGGCATTCTTCACTCCATCTTCATCCACATGAGTCGTAATGTAATCGGCTACCTGCTTCAATTCATCACCAGCATTGCCCATTGCTACACCGACACCTGCCTTCTTGATGATAGAGATGTCGTTGCCGCCATCGCCGAACGCCATGGTTTCTTCAATGTTCAAGCCCAGATAATCAGCCATGGCATGAAGTCCCTTTCCCTTGTCGGCTCCACGCGCCGTGATGTCGGTAAAGGCAGGGTGCCATCTTCCGGAAGTGCAGTTTTCGAGCGTAGGCATCAGGAGCGCTTCCTGCTCTACGGTGCAGAAAGGTGTGACCTGCAAGATGGCCTCATCGCCCAAACGATTGAGATCGGTAACAAAAACGCTGCTATCCACTCCCAATCCCTTGCAGAAGATTTCATAAACCTCGTCGGTATAATGATGAATGGCAAAACGGCTCTCGCTTACCACGATGGCAGGATAGTTGTCTCTATCAGCAGCCTCGATGATCTTCTTCACGTCAGAAGGAAGAATGGCGTGCTGGCTCACCAGCGTATCCTCCACAAAGCAGCGGGCACCATTGGCTGTGATGTAACCATCAATGAGATGCTCTATCTGACCGAGGTTATTGATGATCTGCTTAGGGCGTCCCGTAGAAATATACACCTCTACCCCATTCTTCTTAGCCTGCTCCAAAGCATCCACAGTACTCTGCGGAATCCTGTGAGACTTGAAACTCACCAACGTGCCGTCGATGTCGAAAAACAATGCTTTTATCTTCTTATCCATAAATATATCTTGTTCCTTATTATTTAAACCCAATTCCTTTTCATGTAAATACCATGCCATATTTACCCATTTCTCACGCGCGTACCTTGTTATATATAGATACAAATAATTCATCTCGCTGAAAAAACGGGTGCAAATATACGAAAAAACAGATAATTAGCCAAAGATATGCAGTTTTTTTTTAATATCCTTGCCATTTTCGCTAAAAAAGCGTATATTTGCTGCGACTTTCATGCGCAAGAAAACGTCTTGCACCACGCATAGAAAGCAAACTAAAAACTTAGTGATATGAAGAAGAAGACCTATGTCTGGCTGGCATTCCTCTTGCTGATGCTGGTAGCTACGCTTACTTCATGCGAAAAGTTTGCACTCGATGATTCGGGTACCAATTCACATGACGCAAACGCCAACGTAATCATCCATGCGTCCGTGGCAAAAAACAATTCTACGGGAACAAGAAGCGGAGAAGAAGATGAGGACGGATTGGAAGAAGGAGATGAGGAAGTAGAGGGAAAGCCTCTGGAAGATTACTGCTCTCGACTATCCATCGCCATTTTTGATGGAGAGGAAAAGGTGAAGACCCTGAATCTGAAAGCAGAAGATGGCTACGATGATATCGGGTTTAATTTGGATGCGGGAAAATACCGAATGGTTGCCATCGGCCATAACGGAAGCGGAAACTGTACGATCAGTTCTCCTGAGAAAGTGAAATTCTACAAGAACAAGATGACCGATACCTTCTTCTATTACGGCACTTTCAATGTGATAGATGGAGAAGATACGGATGATTACATCCTGTTGAAAAGAGCCGTGGCACAGTTTAAGGTCCATATATCCGACGCCACCATCCCCGCCGAGGCACACAGCATCAAGTTTTACTATACGGGAGGCAGCAGCACCCTTGACGCCGTAACGGGTTATGGATGCGTACAAAGCCGGCAGACCGAAAGCTTCAAGCTTCAGGAAGGCAAAAGGGATTATTCGGTCTATACCTTCCCACGCGAAGAGAACAAGGGGTTGAAAATGACCATCAACATCCTGGATGCAGATGCCCAGAGTATCAAGGAATATTCCAAGGAAGTCGTCCCGGTGAAACGCAACAACATCACCCAGACCAATATCAGCATCAAAGACCATACTATCTCCGACCCCGACCAGAAAGAAGATGGTGATTCCGGAAAAGGCAACCTGGGATTCACCGTAAATCCCGACTGGGAAGGAGAAATCGTTGTTGAATTTGAATAGAAGAATGTTCCATTTTTCCATAATGTAAGGTAATTTTCGATTCTTAAAGATTTGATAATAAAAAATCCTTTGTGGTTTGCGAATATTTCCATAAATTTGCACCGATATTATAATATTATAGTAAAGGAATGAAAAAAATATTAACTCTTATCATGCTGATGGGAGCAATGACTGCAGCCGAGGCTCAAACGATGGTTCTGAACCTCGACAGTTGTCGTGCGATGGCGCTACGCAACAACAAGCAGATCAATGCCTCTAAGCTCAAGAAGGACGTGGCGACCAACCTGAAGAAATCGGCGCGCACGAAATATTTGCCAAAGGTAGATGCCATGGGCGGATATGAATGGTTCAGCAAGGAGATCTCTTTGCTCAATGATAGTCAGAAGTCAGCATTCAGCAATTTGGGTTCCAACATCGTAGGTGGAATCACCGGCAATGCCAACGACGTGATGGCCGATCTGGTAAGCAAGGGAATGCTCACCCCTGAACAGGCACAGAAAATCGGAGGATTGCTCAACGAGAAAGGAAGCGTTATCCAGCAGCAGGGCAATGCCATCGGACAGAGCGTGGTAGATGCATTCCGCACCGACACCCGCAACATGTGGGCTGGTAGCGTGATGCTCCGACAGCCTATCTATATGGGCGGCGCCATCCTGGCAGCCAACAAGATTGCAGACATCGGTGAGCAGATAGCAGACAATGATCTCGACATGCAGACCCAGAAGACCCTCTACAGCATAGACCAGGCTTACTGGCTTGCCGTTTCGCTGAAGCAGAAGTACAAGCTCGCCACCAGCTACCGAGACCTGGTGAAAAAGCTCAACGACGATGTTCACAAGATGATTCAGCAGGGCGTAGCCACCAAGGCAGATGGCCTGAAGGTAGATGTAAAGGTGAACGAGGCGGAGATGAAGATTACACAGGCTGAAGACGGTCTGGTGCTCTCCAAGATGCTTCTCTGTCAGCTTTGCGGCATTCCGATGAACCAGGAAGTGACTCTTGCCGATGAAGACAAGGAGACGCTGGCTCTTTCGGGAACTCCTGTGGATACAGAGCAGCAGCGAGTAGCCGCTTCTGATTCTGCGATGAATACCCGTCCGGAATTGCGCATGCTCCAGAACACGGTCGATATTTCCAAGCAAGCCACCAATCTGGTTCGCGCCGTCTATCTGCCTCATGTGGCATTGACCGGCGGCTACACCATTTCGAATCCAAATGTGTTCAATGGTTTCCAGAAGAAGTTTACCGGTGTGTGGAATATTGGAGTCATCGTGCAGGTTCCGGTATGGAACTGGTTTGACGGTGCCTATAAGGTGCGTGCATCCAAGGCTGCCACCAACATTGCCCAGATGAACCTCGACGATACCCGCGAGAAGATCCATCTCCAGATTACCCAGAGCCAGTTCAAGGTGAAGGAAGCTGAGAAGAAGCTCAACATGGCCATCAAGAACATTGACAGCGCCAACGAGAACCTGAGATGCGCCAACCTCGGATTCAAGGAAGGAGTGATGGAGGTAACCGATGTGATGGCAGCTCAGACTGCCTGGCAGCAGGCACAGAGCCAGAAGATCGATGCGGAAATCGACGTGAAGCTGACACAGGTAGGGCTCAACAAGGCGCTCGGTATTCTGCAGTAACAATAGAAACATTTTTCAAAATTCAAATTCAGATAAAAACATGTCTAAGAAATCACAGCATAACAATATACTGCTTGCCGTCATCGGTTTTACGGCAGTTGTCATACTCGTGGGAATCATTGGCTTCTTCACGCTTGAGCAGAAGGACGACACTATCCAGGGCGAGGTAGAAGTATCAGAATACAGAGTATCCTGCAAGTTGCCAGGCCGCATCGTAGAACTGAGAGTCAAGGAGGGCGACTACGTCCACGTGGGCGACACCCTCGCTATCCTCGAAGTTCCAGAGATGAAATCGCAGGAGCAGATGCTCCAGGCAACCAATGCCGCAGCAGAGGCCATGAAGGATCTTACCGATGCCGGTGCGCGCAAGGAGCAGATTCAGGGTGCCTTCCAGCTGGTTCAGCAGGCAGAAGCTGCTGCAACCATTGCCAAGAAGACTTACGATCGCATGCAGAACCTCTATAACGACGGTGTGATCAGCGGTCAGAAGCGCGACGAAGCATTTGCTGCCTACAAGGCTACAGAGGCTCAGGTGGCTGCAGCCAAGAGCCAGTACGAGATGGCGAAGAATGGTGCCCGCGAGCAGGAGAAGCGCATGGCTTCCAGCAACACACAGGCTTCGAAGAGTGCCGTGGATGTAGTGAAGAATCTCCTGAAGGAGACGGTTCAGGTGGCTCAGTGCGAAGGCGAGGTAAGCAATGTCTATCCTAAGGTAGGCGAGCTGGTGGGTCTCGGTTCTCCTATCATGAGCATCTCTATCATGAGCGATATGTGGGGAACCTTCAATGTTCGCGAGGATCATCTCCAGGGATTGAACAAGGGCGATGAGTTCACCGCTTTCGTTCCTGCCTTCAACAAGGAAATCAAGATGAAGGTTTACTACCTGAAAGACCAGGGCTCATACGCTACCTGGAAGGCAACCAAGGATAATGGCGACTACGACCGCAAGACTTTCGAGGTGAAGGCCCGTCCTATCACCAAGCTGGAGGGATTGCGCCCGGGAATGTCACTCATCATTAAATAACTTCTATGTTCAAGAAATTATATCATATTGCCCGTAGAGAGTGCGGCATCATGCGGAAGAATCCCATCTATCTCTTCTGCATGGTCATCTTTCCCATCGTGGTGGTGATCTTCTTCACTACCCTGATGCAGGGAGGTGTGCCTACCGACATGCCTGTGGGCATCGTTGACCAGGACAATTCTCATACCTCCCGCCAGCTGGTGCATAAGCTCGACGCTTTCCAGACCACTAAGGTGGTGGCTCACTATGAGAACATAGCCGAGGCAAGACATGCTATCCAGAAGAACGAGATCTATGCCTTCCTGGTGATTCCTAACGGAACGGAGGCAGGACTGATGGCTTCCCGACAGCCGAAGATTTCCTTCTACTACAGCAGCGTTTCGCTGGCAGCAGGCTCCCTGCTCTTCCGCGATCTGAAGACCATTTCCACCCTGGGTGGCGCAGCAGCCGGAATGGCGAAGCTGTCGGCACTGGGAAAGACGAACGATGAAATCATGACCTTCCTGCAGCCCATCGCCGTGGATCTGCACATGATAGGCAACCCTTACGCCAACTACAACTATTATCTGTCGAGCGTGATGGTGCCGGGACTCATCATGCTGTTCATCTTCCTGATCACCCCTTATTCCATCGGTACGGAACTGAAGTTCAACAGAGCCAAAGACTGGATGCGAATGGCGAACAACAATCCTTATCTCGCCATTGCAGGTAAGATGTTGCCTCAGACGCTCATCTTCCTGAGCATCTTCCTGCTCTTCGAGTTCTACATCTATTATGTATTGGGATTCCCGCATCCGGGAGGTGCTGCGCCCATCATACTGCTGGGCATTCTGAGCGTATTGTCCTGCCAGTGCTTCGGTATCTTTGCCTTCGGACTGATGCCTTCCCTGCGCATGTCGATGAGTATCTGTTCGCTTTGGGGCGTGGTGAGTTTCTCCATCTGCGGAGCCACCTATCCACTCTTCTCCATGGATTCGCCAATCCAGGCCATCGGACAGCTCTACCCTATGCGCCACTATTATATGATTTACCAGATGAACATCTTCAATGGTTTCCCGATGAGCGATGCTGTGCTCCACTGGGGCGCGATGGTGCTCTTCTGTGCCCTGCCAATCCTCACCGTATGGAATATCAAGAAGGCAATGCTAGTATATAAATACCTACCATAATGAAGAAAAGTAGTTTATTATATAAGATCATCAATGGAATCTGGGATATGTGCTACATCTGGAAGACGGAAATGCGCAATGTTTTCCGCGATGAGGGTGTGCTCATCTTCTGCATCCTGGTACCGCTGGGCTATCCGCTGCTCTACTCGTGGATTTACAACAACGAGGTGGTGAGAGAGGTGGATACGGCGATTGTTGACCTGAGCCACAGCCATACTTCCCGCGAGTTTATCCGCGATTACGATGCTTCTCCAGATGTCAAGGCCACCTATTACTGCAACAGTCTCGATGAAGCAAAGCAGCTGGTGCAAAGGCAGGCGGTGCACGGAATCGTCTATATTCCAGCCGATTTCGACACCAAGCTGAATCGTGGTGAACAGGCGCATGTGGGCGTATATTGCGATATGAGTCTGATGCTGACCTATAAGGCGATTTTCCAGACCGCACAGGGTGTGGCGAGCCAGATCAACTCGGGAATCCAGATTTCCAAGGGAGGAGGATTCACGGATCGGGATGATGAAATAACCGCCCATCCACTGGAATTCGATGAAGTTCCGATATTCAATACCACCGGGGGATATGGTAATGCGATTCTTCCGGGTGTACTGGTACTCATCCTGCAGCAAACCATGCTGCTGGGCATCGGAATGGCAGCAGGAACATCGAGAGAACTGAACAGAAACCGAGAACTCATACCGGTAAGCGAGCATTATGGCGGCATTTTCCGAATTGTATTCGGCAAGTCGATGGTTTATTTCATGGTTTACGCCGTGATGGGAATGTACCTGACGCTGGTTGTTCCGAAACTTTTCGGCTTCGTAAGTATGGTAACCTGGACCACCATTCTGGGTTTCCTTCTACCTTATATTCTGTCGTGCGTATTCTTCGGATTGATGCTATCATGCCTGGTAAGATACCGTGAGAACGTGATGCTTCTGGTGGTTTTCACCTCAGTTCCATTGCTCTTCATGACGGGTATTTCGTGGCCACAGAGCAATATTCCAGCCTTCTGGCAGGGATTTGCCTGGGTTTTCCCATCTACCTTCGGTATCAGAGGTTTTCTGAGAATCAGCAGCATGGGAGCATCTCTTGCCGATATTCTGCCGGAGTTCAGAGCGCTCTGGATACAGACAGGCGTATATTTCCTCGCTACCTGCCTGGTTTTCAGGCAGCAGTTGCGCTCAGCAAGACTCAAGGCGAATCTTACAGCCGAAGTTGCAGAAGAAGAGGATGAGGCAGAAGAGCTTCTGGAGGCTAAAAAATAAAGAGCTAGCCCCATACACCCTGATAAGGGCGTATGGGGCTTACTTGCAAAAGCCAGTTATTTACTTGTGCGTACTGACAACCATCCCCCGCCAGGCGTCCCGGCGGATTTGAAATCCGCCGTAAAAAAGGTTCGACCTATAAACAACAGGGGATTTGTAATCCCCAAATAAAAGGAAAAGCATACTTCTTTGCTGCGGATTGCAAATCCGCAGAGACAAAATAGGTTAGGACATTTTTTAACGCCGGATTGCAAATCCGGCGGGACGCCTGGCGGACTTGTGTTCTTGAAAAACTAAAAAAGGGTGCGCCATAGACTTATGACACCCCCCTTACTTGCGAAAAGTCAGTTATTTACTTGTGCGTACTTACAATCTTGGTTGGAGCCTTCTCCGCATTTCTGCGGTTCACTACCGTAACGATGCTCTGGGCGAGGCTCAGGAAAGCCTGACCGGTGATGGAATCAACCTTGGTAGCAGCAGGCGCACCATCATCACCACCCTCGCAGATGCTCTGAACGATAGGAATCTGGGCGAGCAAAGGCACGTTCATCTCCTTGGCGAGATTCTTGCACCCCTCCTTACCGAAGATATAATACTTGTTCTCCGGCAACTCGGCAGGAGTAAAGTATGCCATATTTTCGATAAGACCGAGGATAGGTACATTCACCTTATCATTCTGATACATGTCAATACCCTTTCTTGCATCGGCAAGCGCCACCTGCTGAGGAGTACTTACGATTACCGCACCCGTGATGGCGAGAGTCTGGAGCAGGGTAAGATGAATGTCACTGGTGCCAGGAGGAGTATCAAGGATGAAGTAATCCAACTCACCCCAGTCAGCATCCGCAATCAGCTGCTTCAAGGCAGAGCAAGCCATACCGCCGCGCCACAAGGTAGCCGTGGTAGGACTTACGAAGAAACCGATACTCAGGAGCTTCACGCCATATTTCTCTACTGGTTCGATGAGATCTCTGCCATCCTTGTGAACAGAATAAGGACGTTCTTCCTCTACACCGAACATCTTAGGCATAGAAGGACCGAAAATATCGGTATCGAGCAAGCCCACCTTGTAACCCAACTTCGCAAGTGCGATGGCAAGATTGGCAGAAACCGTACTCTTACCTACTCCACCCTTACCCGAGCTTACTGCGATGACGTTCTTCACCTGAGGAAGCATTTTTCCCACTTCAGGACGAGGAGCCGACTTGAACTCAGTAACGATCTCCACCTCTACCTCCTTGGAGATATGATAATGGATGGCAGCCTCAGCCGCCTTCACCGTACTCTTCAGGAAGGGATCGGTATCTCTAGGGAAGAGCAGAACCACCTTCACCTTCATACCATTGATGCTAGGCGTATCTGCCAGCATTTCACTCTCTATAAGGTTCTTCTTGGTACCGGGATAGATGACGGTAGCAAGAGCCTCTTCAATTAATTTTGGATATAATGTCATAATTATTGTTTTGTTTGGTGCAAAAGTAACAATAAATAATGTAATAAGCAAATAAAAACTAAATAATTTCAGTTATTAAACACTTTTATGTATCTTTGCAGATTGGAGAAGATGATGAAGCGACATCAGGAACTTCGGATTCCCCCTCCACCTTCAAAACGACAAAACTGAATAAAAATGAATTATAAGAAAATCATAGTAGGTTTCACCCTTTCTCTGGCTTGTCTTTCTGTGCAGCAGGCAGGCGCTGAAACCTTCAGCAAGAGTAAGAAGAAAGAGAATGTGACTGCAGCTACCAGCATCAACTGGGCGGATGCTTCGGACAAGGTAAGCTACTCTATCAACGCCACCACTGCACCTGTGGTGAAGATTGCCCTCAGAATGTTTTCCAACGACATGAAGGCTGTAACCGGCAACGAGGCGAAGGAGAAAGCCAGTGCCAACATCCAGATTTACCAGCTCAACCTGCTCACCAACAAGGAGTTTTCTGCCGTAGAAAAGCTCGGCGCTCCGCTCCACAAGTTCATCACAGCCAAAGATGCTTTCTACATCGGAACCCGAAAGGGCAAGATCATCGTGATAGGAAGCGACGCCCGAGGCACAGCCTACGCCATCATGGAGCTCTCGCGCATGGCTGGCGTTTCGCCTATGGCAGGATGGAACGACCTGAAGCCGCAGACACGTCAGAATCTCTCTACCCAGGTGGGAACGGAGAAGATCGAAATCCCGAGAATCGAATTCAGAGGTCTTGCCCTGAACGGAAGCAAGTGGATGAATCTGAAGAACTACAGTCAGCTGGCGCGCCTGATGCTGCGACTGAGAGCCAACACCCTCTGGCAGGTGGACGGCAAGCACGAGGCTGCCTACAACAAGGCGGTGGTGGATAGCTTCGACATCTGCATTGCCGAAAACTACAAGGTGACGGAAATCACCGGCAAGAAACACAAGAAAAAGCATAAGAAGCCCCTGGAGAACGTAAAGATGATCTGTGCCGGCAACCAGATGCAGCTGGAGAATATCTCCCCTGCCCTGGTGCTCGAGATGCTCAACAACAGAGATTATCTGGAAACCAAGTCGGAGCACCGGGAGAAATCCCATCGCTCGGAGATGCATCATGATGAAGACTGCGCATGGATTGCCAACGTAACCAATCCGAAGATGGTTTCGCTGCAGCTTGCCATGATTTCAGATTTAGCCTGGAACAGCGAGGCGCTCCAGGGAGGCATCAGCAGCTACCTGCAGAACTGGCTCAGCAGTCTCTTCGGCAACGTGGCAGCCAAGAAAATCAAGCCTCTGATGGAGGAATACTATCGCCTGACCAGTATCCGACAGCCAGCCTTCATGGCAATGCCATACGGCGATACAGAGTTTCATTCGGGCGAGTTCGGCAATGAGCTGGAGCGCTATCTCTACGCCTACGACCTGCTGAAGACCAAGACTGCCAATCTGGAAAGAACCCTTCCTGCCGATCAGCGAGACGGTTTCTTCGAAATCGTGAAATATCCTATCTTCTCAGCTGCCCTCATCGCCGAAAAGGAGCTGGAGGCACAGGAAGCCAGAGACATCGCCCGTCCGGGACTGTTCCCGAATGATGATGAAGCCAAGGCTTCGGCTGCCGTGAGCCTCAACGCCTTCAACACCCTGAAGCAGCTCAACGCCTACTATCTGAAGCTGGGCAAAGGCAAATGGAGCAGCATCATCGCCACAAATGGGGCAGAAATGCAAGCTCCGCAGTTGCCGGGCACCCTACCTGCCAAGGATATCAAGCTTCTGATGCAGGATGCCTTCGACAGAAATCAAGATCTCCAGCCGCTGGTGACATTCACCAAGAACATCACCGCCAAGAATGCATACGACTGGACGAATGCCTTCCAGGCACCTGCTGCCAAGGGAGAGACAGCCGAGAAGATCCAGCTGAAGCCATTGCTGGGTCACAGCAACAACGCCGTGAAGCTGCCAAAGGGAGCCATTCTGAGATACAGATTCGTAAGCAGCAGCATAGGAGACGCGAGATTCACCCTCGCCACCATCCCGAGCTATCTGCCATACGAGAAGAATATGCGGGTAAGCGTGAGCATCGACGGTGCAGAGCCGGTAATCTGCCAGATGAAAGAGGATTACAACTCCAAGGAATGGAAGATGAATCATTGGCGCGGACAGGCGCTCAAGAGCTTCTACGTAACCCTGCTCGACGGCTATCATACTGTAGAAATCAAGGCGCTGGATGACAATATCATCGTTGACCAGTGGGTGCTTGATTTCGATGTAGATAGAGAATACTACGTATTCCCGGTTACGAGATAAAGGGAAATACAAGGATAAAACAAGCGACACGAAAGTGACACGAAAACGACACGAAAGCGACACGAAAGAGGCTTAATAGATGGCAAGCTGGAGGCTTAATAGATGACCGATCCTTGCCATCTATGAAGCCCGGAAAGTGTTAAAGAAGCTAAGTGATAGTTTCTTATCCCCCAACTCTATGAGTTCTCTATCCAGAAGTATAGAGTTGGCTTAAAAAATGGGCAGGGTTAACAGGTTAACAGTTAACAGCCGAAAAATGCATGGTACCCCCCATATCTATAAAAAGAAGTATATATATATATATTATTATATAATAAGGTACGCGAGGGGGACTATCGAAAAATCGACTGTTAACTGTTAACCCTGTTAACCCCCACCAGCCGTAAGAGCCGAAGAAGCCTCCCAGCAAAGCAATGCCGAGAGGCTTCTTGTTTATGATATTATTTGAAATACTTCTCTACAAATTCCTCAGGAGTCAAGACTTCGGGTCTCTGCCCCAATACGTTCTTGTAATCTTTGATATTGATAGTCAATAAGACATCACAATCATTCTGCAAGGCACAGTGATACTGGAAGCTATCCTCTATGTCGGTAAAGCGCTCATCATTGACAGCTTCTTGAACTGTTTTTGCTGAACAATCTACAGTAGGAGCCAACTGCAAAAACGCTAAAAGCGTCTGTCTGACTCTCTCTGTCTGCTCAGGCCTATGAATACCATGCTCTTTAAAATAAAGAGTAACAAGATATGCATTTGTGTACATACCTCCAACAGAAGCCACAGCAGAAATAATTTCATCTTCTATAGCATCAAAAACATCACGTACCCATCTGAATTGCTTACGGCACGTGGTATATTCGATAAAAATATTAGTATCTAAAAAGACTTTCATCGTTGTCAAATTTGAAATTTTTCTTTTAGATACTCCTCTATTAATTCCTTATCCGACTTATCAGTCTTCATAATACCGCATAAAGCATCATGAGCATATTGCCTTCTTGCAACCTTTGCCTTAGGCTTAGCTTTAGCCACTAATTTCTTAGCATACTCTGTCAGCTCCTGCTTCAATGTATCCAACTGATAAGACTGAGGTACATCCAATGATATGTTGATAGTTGTCTGCATAATCTTTCCTTTCTTTTAAGAAGTTATATTTTCTGTGGGCAAAGATACGATATTTTTATGAAACTCCAAGGGAAAAGCATAAAAAAAGCACTCCAAGAAGCGAAAACTCCTCAAAGTGCTCTGAACTTAATATTATCTCTTATTGGTTTTTACTCAATAACTACGGTTGTCCAACCGTGCTTGTCCTCTACAGTACCATACTGAATGCCACGGAGGGTATCATACAGGTGCTTAGAGACAGGACCTGGCTTCTCACCGAAGTTGTAGCGCTTGCCTGTATCCAGGTCATCAATGTAGCTGATAGGGCTGATAACGGCAGCTGTACCGCAAGCACCAGCCTCCTCGAATGTATCCAACTCATCCTCAGGAATCTGACGGCGCTCTACCTTCATACCGAGATCCTCAGCCAACTGCATCAAGCTCTTGTTGGTGATAGATGGGAGGATGGATGTACTCTTAGGAGTAACGTATGTATTATTCTTGATACCGAAGAAGTTGGCAGCACCACACTCATCCATGTATTTCTTCTCCTTGGCGTCGAGATAGAACTCGCAAGCATAACCCTTCTCGTGAGCGATATGGTTGGCTCTGAGGGAAGCAGCATAGTTACCACCTACCTTATAGATACCTGTTCCGAGAGGAGCAGAGCGGTCGAAATCACGAATGATGACGTATGGGTTGGTAGAGAATCCACCCTTGAAGTATGGACCCACTGGGGTTACGAAAATCAGGAAGCAATACTCCTTAGAAGGATGCACACCCACCTGAGGACTTGTACCGATGAGCAGCGGACGGATATAGAGCGTAGCACCACTCTCGTAGGTAGGAATCCACTCCTGGTTGAGGCGGACCACCTTCTTCACCATCTCCTCGAACAACTCTGTTGGCACCTCTGGCATCAGGATACCACGGCATGTGCTCTGCAGGCGGGCTGCATTCTCGTCCATACGGAACACGCGTACCTTGCCGTCTGGGCAACGATAAGCCTTCAGACCCTCGAATGCCTCCTGACCATAGTGCAGACAGGTGGCAGCCATGTGCAATTTCAAATACTCATCAGAGCAAACTTCTATTTCGCCCCATTTGCCGTCGCGATAGTAACAGCGAACATTGTAGTCAGTCTGGCGATAGCCAAATGACAAATTAGACCAATCTAAGTCTTTCATAACATCTTATTTTTTAATGTTCTACTAATATTTTGAATGCAAAAGTACAAAATATTCTATTAATCTGCAACTATTTTGCGATAAATTTAGTAGAAACGTTATTATTTTACGTATTTCTGCCGTTTTGAGGCATTATTTTGCCATTTTATGGGTACTTTTTCGTTCTTGCGCCGTTCCTTGAAGCGGATTGCAAATCCGAAATAGGTAACTGGCGGCGGATTGCAAATTCGCCGAAACGAGCGCCATAGGCGTTCCACCGTAAGCGTTCCTGCGGATTTGAAATCCGCAGACAAAAAGGCTCGACCTATTTATTAGCGGATTTGAAATCCGCCTCAAGCAAGAGATTGAGTTTCTTGCGCCGGTCCTTTTAGCGGATTACAAATCCGCAATAGTTACCCATACGACGGCGGATTGCAAATCCGCCGAAACAGGGGTGGCTGAAACAGAAGGGATCAATCCTCACTGAGAAGCTTTTTGATTTCCTCATCGGTCTTGGTGAGCTTGTCCTTGCAGAGCTTCACCAAGGTTTTGGCACGCTTCAACTGCTCGGAGAGCTGATCAATATCCAGTTCATCATTCTCCATTCTTTCTACAATCTGCTCAAGCTCTCTTACGGCTTGCTCGTATTTCATTTCTTCTTTTGCCATAATTTTATTATTTTTGGAGTTAACAGAGTTAACAGAGTTAACAGTTAACAGTGGATATTTTAAAGCTTTTGCCCTTTCAGGGCGACAGGTTTGCATTCTTTATTACCCAGGGCGTTGCCCTGGGCTAGGAGCTTCTGCCCTTTCAAGGGCGATGGGAAATTCCTATTGCCTCAGGGCGTGTGGGGAATCATTTCACTTCCGATTTAATATTGCCCTCGGCGAATCTCGTTTCGATGATATCGCCAGCCTTCAGCTGCGAGGCAGAACGGATGCTCTTGCCATCTTTCAGCGTGATGCTGTAGCCACGCTTCAGCAGCAGTTCCGGATCCTGCGCCTGGATGCGCTGCTGGAGAAGCTGCAGTCGATGATTCTCATTGAGCATCTTACGCTCCAGTACCGGCTGGATATTCTGCGAGAGAATCTCTAAACGGCGCTGCGCATTCGATACCTTCGACTGCAGATTCGACGTAATGCGAGTCATCAGACGGTCGAGATACGCCCCCTGCTTCGTCTTCACCAGCGAGAACTGAACGGGGATGGTGCTGCTCAATCTCTCTAGCCTCATCTTCTCCACCTGCAACCGGTGCTTCACGTTCTGTACGATGGTTTCCTGTGCATCCATCACCCGGGCATAAACCTCGGCGAGATGATTGATGAGGAAGGCGGCAGCGGCAGTCGGTGTCTTCACCCGCTGGAAGGAAATCATATCCAGTACACTCTCATCCCTCTCGTGTCCGATTCCCGTGATGATAGGCAGCGGGAAGTTAGCCACATTCTCGGCAAGCGCCAGGGTGTCGAAACCGGAAAGGTCGCTGGTAGCACCACCGCCACGGATGATGACTACGCAGTCAAACTCCTCATATTCGGCATTGATGCTGTCCAGGGCAGCGATGATGCTCTGCTCCACTCCCTCGCCCTGCATCGTGGCAGGAAAGAGGCGGGTGGTGAACTGCAAGCCGTAATCATTATCGGCAAGCTGATTGCAGAAATCGCCATATCCGGCTGCCGTGGCACTCGAAATCACGGCGATGCGCTGGCAGAACATCGGGAGCACCAGCTCCTTCTGCAGCTCGAAGACGCCCTCAGCCTTCAGCGTATTGATGATTTCCAAGCGCTTGCGCGCCATATCACCCATCGTATAGTTGGGGTCGATGTCATCTACAATCCAAGAGAAACCATAGTTCTCATGGAACTGGGCGTGCACCTTGAGCAGCACCTTCATGCCAGCATGAATGCGCTGCCCCGTCACTCGCTCGAAATTAGGCTTGATGAGCATCCAGCGGTTTCGCCAGCAGTTGGCATGCGCCTTGGCTATCGGCGTATTGGAGCGTTCATCCTTCTGAATCAGTTCCAGATAGCAGTGGCCGCCGTAACCCTCGCGAGCCTCGGAGAGTTCCGCTTCCACCCAATAGCTGTCGGGTAAGGACATCGAAATGATTTCGCTCACCATGGAATTGAGTTCAAAGAGCGTCACAGTTAAACGTTTCATATTGGACATAGATTTTTTATCATTACTTTACTTGATTGCTTTTCCCGTCTGATAAGCTTTCCAGAAGTCCGGCACACCGTATCCGAAGACATTATCGGGATGCTGCTGGTTATCGCCTGCCAGTTTTACGAGCTTGATGATCTGCTTGGCAGTCTTGCCAGGCAGCGCCTGCCAGAGGCAAGCCACCATACCCGCTACCAGCGGCGAGGAGAACGAAGTTCCGTTATCATTGATGATGCTGCCCCTGCCCGTAATCACGCAGGTAGGACTTCCGAAGGCCATCACATCAGGCTTGATTCTGCCATCCGCCGTAGGTCCTACGGCACTGAAGGCAGCATTCATGCCATGTTCGTTGATGCTTCCCACCGTGAGGATATCCTTGGCATCGGCAGGGAAATTGATTTTCTTCCAGGAACCCATACCGTCGTTTCCGGCAGAGTTTACGCATACGATTCCCTTGTCGGCACACATCGAAGCGGTTCGGGAGATGAGGGCGGTGTTGCCATCCTGCTCATAATAGTGATGATCCATCGAGGAATCATCGAAGCCATGATAGCCGAGCGAAGAATTGATGATGTCCACGCCACAGCTGTCAGCATATTCCGCAGCACTTGCCCAGTAATCCTCCTCGGCAAGGCTCTCGGTGCGTTCATCCTCGCATCTTATCAGCAGATACTGCGCCTCAGGAGCCACACCCACATAGAAGTCGGGCGCATTGGCAGCCATCGTAGAGAGCACCATCGTGCCATGTTCCATCTCTCCGAAGACATTCTTGGATTCAGGAACCACGAAATCCTTCACACCCGCCAGCTTGATATTGTGCAGGGCAGGAATCTTATCCACATTCATGAATCCGCCATCGAATACGGCTATCATCATTCCCTTGCCGCAATAGCCACTTTCGTGGAGTCTTTTGCCGTTCAGCGACTTCAGCTGAGCATCAGCTGCGCCATAGAATCCATCGCCCTGACTCCACTCGTTCAGTCCATTGCGCACATTCGAGCGCATACGCTGACTTACGGAATCGGGAGCCTGGAATACCTTCTTCCTCTTGGTGATGAATTCCAGGCCTTCCAGCTTGCGAAGCTCCTTGTCCTTATGGATGCGGATGAGCAGCGTATTGTTCCACTTGCTCTTTCCTACGATCTCGATACCAGCCTCAGCCACCTGCTTTTCGTAAGCCGGAGCCACAGGAAGGTCGGTCAGATCTACAGGAATGCCCTGACGCTTACGTCGGTCGATGGAGCGCTGGGAGAGGAACTCCGAAGGGCGGTTCACCGAAAAGGGCGTATGGTCGAGGTCTTTATCCTTGAGGTAAAGACGATACATCTGGCATTTTCCACCAGGGAAAGACACCATATCGGCCTCCAGAAAGCCAGTTACCTTGCCATCGCGAGCCAACAATGTCAAGGTGGACAGAATAAATGCATAAAGCATCAAATATCTTTTCATCATTTATCGGTAGTACGATTGTTATATTGTTACATTCTCGTCTGACTGCTGTTGCCCAATCAGATTGTTATTGTTTATACTAAGCTGCAAAAGTACAGTTTTTGTACGAGAATGCCAAAAGAAAAGGGAAGTTTTTATCAGGAAATGCAAGTTTTTCTTATATATATAATAAGGTATCAGATATTTTTTGTACTTTTGCAGACAAGTAGCCGCCACTGCTGCTTTCTGAAAGAAGCTGAGCGAGCGGCTATGAGGAAAAAACAGATATAAATGGAAAATAAACAAGCGACATTAGAATTAGGTACGAAGCCTGTGGGCAAGCTGCTGGTTCAGTATGCCCTGCCAGCGATGATTGCGATGACCGCCTCTTCGCTCTACAACATTGTTGACCGCGTATTCATCGGTCAGGGTGTGGGAGCCATGGCCATCTCGGGTCTCGCCATCACCTTCCCCTTCATGAACCTCACCACCGCTTTCGGAGCCGGTGTTGGCATAGGAGCGTCCACAGCCATCAGCGTGAAGTTGGGACAAAAGGATTATGCCACAGCGCAGAACATTCTGGGCAACACGATTTCACTGAATCTCATCATCGGTATCGGACTGAGCATCATCTGTCTGCTCTTCCTCGACCCTATCCTGAGATTTTTTGGAGCCAGCGACCAGACGCTCATCTATGCGCATGAGTACATGGTGATCATCCTGCTGGGCAATGTGGTGAGCCACATGTATTTCGGCATGAACGCCCTGCTCCGAGCAGCGAGCAAGCCTAAGCAGGCAATGTACGCCACCATCTTCACGGTGGTGATGAACGTGATACTGGATGCCCTCTTCATCCTCGTCTTCAAATGGGGAATACAGGGTGCCGCCATCGCCACCATCCTATCGCAGCTGATGGCTCTGATGTGGCAGATCAAACTCTTCAGCAACAAGAGCGAGCTGCTCCACTTCAAGAAAGGAATCTACAAACTGAAGAGGAAACTCGTAGATAACATCCTCGCCATCGGCATTTCGCCGTTCCTGATGAACGTGTGCGCCTGCATCATCGTCATCTTCATCAACAACCAGCTGGTGCGTTTCGGAGGCGACCTTTCCGTGGGTGCCTACGGAATAGCTAACGGTATTGCGATGGTGTTCATCATGTTCGTGTTAGGTGTCAACCAGGGAATGCAGCCTATCGCCGGATACAACTACGGCGCACAGAAGCTGGACAGATTGATGCGCGTATTGAACCTGAGCATCATTGCTGCCACTGCCATCATGGTGACGGGATGGCTGATTGCGATGTTCCTGCCTTACTATTGTGCGAGAATGTTTACTACCGACAAGCATCTGATAGACTTGGGCATCAAGGCTATCAGAGTGGTGATGTTCTGCTTCCCGATCATCGGTTTCCAGATGGTCATCACGAACTTCTTCCAGTGTATCGGAAAGGTGAAGATCAGCATCTTCCTCTCCTTGTCGAGACAGTTGCTCATCCTCCTGCCGCTCCTGGCTTTCCTGCCGATGATCTGGGATATTGATGGCGTATGGTACAGTATGCCTATCTCCGATTTCTCAGCCGCAGTCATCGCTGCCATCGTAATGTCATGGTACATGAACAAGTTGAAAAGACAACATAAAGAAAACATGAAAGTTAACGGTTAATAGTTAACAGTTAACAGCTAAAATTTTAAGCTTATGACCAAGATTATCATAAACGTAGGTCGCCAGATAGGTAGCGGCGGCCATATCATCGCCGAGAAGCTGGCGGAGGATTTCGGTTGCAAATGCTACGACCGGGAACTGCTGAATCTTGCCGCCAAGGAGAGCGGTTTTTCGGAGAAATTCTTCGAGCAGAACGATGAGCAGAAGGGATTCTTCAAGTCTCTCTTCCATACCCATCTGCCTTTCCTGAGCGACAACAACTTCTATCACAACGACTTCTCGCAGGAAGGTCTGTACAAGTTCCAGAGCGACGCCATCAGAAAGGCTGCCAATGAGGGCAACTGCGTGTTTGTGGGCAGAACCGCCGACTATGTGCTGCGTGATTACAAGAATGTAATCAACATCTTCATCACCGCCAACATCGACGACCGCATCAAGGCGGTGTGCAAGCGAAAGAACATCGACAGAGCCACCGCCCGCAAGTTCATCGAAAGCCATGAGGAGCAGCGCGCCTCTTACTACGATTACTATACCGGCAAGAAGTGGGGACACAGCGAGAGCTACGACCTCTGCATCAACAGCAGCCATCTGGGAATCGAAGAAACAGAGAAGTTTATCGCAGAATTTATCAGAAAGAAATTCGGACTTAGTGATTAATGATTAGTGATTAGTGATTAATTTTAGGGATATAAAATATTAAACATCATATAAATGAAGAAGATTATGCTTTTGGGCTCAGGCGAACTGGGCAAGGAGTTTACCATCGCCGCAAAGCGAGCAGGACAGTATGTCATCGCTTGCGACAAGTATGACAATGCACCAGCCATGCAGGTAGCCGACGAGCGAGAAGTGTTCTCAATGCTCGATGGCGACGCATTGACCGCTGTGGTTGAGAAACATCACCCAGACATCATCGTGCCTGAGATTGAAGCTATCCGCACCGAGCGTCTCTTCGACTTCGAGAAGGAGGGCATTCAGATTGTACCTTCGGCACGTGCCGTGAACTACACCATGAACCGCCGTGCCATCCGCGACCTGGCTGCCAAGGAACTGGGTCTGCGCACAGCCAAGTATTTCTATGCAAAGACTTTCGAGGAATTCAAGAACGCAGCCGATGAGATTGGTTTCCCATGCGTAGTAAAGCCACTGATGAGTTCCAGCGGTCATGGACAGAGCTATGTTCACAACGACGATGAGCTGGTGGAGGCTTACAAGGAAGCGATGGAGGAAGGCCGTGGCGACGTGAAGGAAGTGATCATCGAGGAATTCATCGACTTCGATTCAGAATTCACCCTCCTCACTGTAACCCAAAAGGATGGTCCTACCCTCTTCTGCCCACCTATCGGACACGTACAGAAGGGTGGCGACTACCGTGAGAGCTGGCAGCCATTCCAGCTTCC
This sequence comes from Prevotella sp. TF12-30, assembly GCF_003436715.1. Lineage (NCBI taxonomy): Bacteria > Pseudomonadati > Bacteroidota > Bacteroidia > Bacteroidales > Prevotellaceae > Prevotella > Prevotella sp. TF12-30. The sequence continues at coordinate 78,610 of NZ_QSQJ01000001.1, forward strand.
AGAGGAGGCTTTGAAGAAGGCTGAGCATATTGCCGGCGAAGTGACCAAGGCGCTGACCGGTGCTGGTCTCTGGGGCGTAGAGTTCTTCCTGAGCAAGCAGGGTGAAGTCATCTTCTCTGAGCTGAGCCCTCGTCCACACGATACAGGTATGGTTACCCTCGGTCACACCACCAACCTGAGCGAGTTTGAACTCCACTTCCGTGCCGTGATGGGCTTGCCTATCGCCGGCATCCATCTGGAGCACATCGGCTGTTCTGCCGTCATCCTCTCTCCTGAGGAAAGCACAGAGCCATTGAACTACAACATGCTCGATGCCTTGAAGGAAGACCACACCCGCATCCGCATCTTCGGAAAGCCTGAGGCTCACGTAGGTCGCCGCATGGGTGTCGTTCTCTGCTACGGCGAGAAGGGCGATGACCTGAATGCGCTCCGCGACAAGGCAAAGCGCCTGGCAAAGACCGTCCTGGACACCGACCCTTATATGAAGAAATAAGATTCATGAAAGAAATAGGAAAAATCATCCGTTTCCAGAACACGCATCAATCCGAAGACTTCCAGGCTACGAATGTGGAGGATTTCAAGGATGTGCCCTTTCACATCAGGCGCACCTACTGGACCTACGATATTCCGGCAGGTGCTGCCCGCGGAGGGCACGCCCACAGGGAATGCCTGGAAGTAATCATCGCAGCCAGCGGTTCCTTCACGGTTACGCTGGATGATGGAAACCGGAAGCAATCCTATCTTCTCAACCGCCCCGACCAGGGACTACTCGTCAACACAGGCATCTGGCGAACGCTGGAAAACTTCTCAGCCGGTTCGGTCTGTCTGGTCCTGGCTTCGGAATTGTACGAAGAAGCTGATTATATCTATGATTACGACGAGTTTCTCAAATACGCAAGGCATCATGCTTGAAACTATCCAATACGCAAGACATCATGTTTGAAATCATCAAATACACTCCCGAATATCGCCAGCAATGGGATGCGTATGTGGCAAAAGCCCGAAACGCTACGTTTCTCTTTTACCGCAACTATATGGATTACCATTCCGATAGGTTCAAGGACTATTCTCTCCTGTTCTTCAAGAAGGGAAAGCTCCATTCCATCCTGCCAGCCCATCAGGTAGGCAAGACCCTCTGCTCGCATTTCGGACTCACCTATGGCGGACTGATCATGAACATTCACGTCACGATTTCAGATGTCTGCCAACTCTTTGAGGAACTGAATGTCTATCTGCGTCTTCAGGGATTCGAGAAGGTACAGTATCGTCCTATTCCCTGGATCTATCATCTCCATCCTTCAGAAGAAGATCTCTATGCCATCTTCTGGAAATGCAAGGCTCATCTTTCGCTCCGCAATATCGGCACAACCATCTTCATGCAGCAGAAATTGCGCTGGCGCAAAGACCACCTGCGCCGTCTGAAGAAGGCTCATCAGAATGGAGTGACCGTAGTGAGAGATGCAAGTCTGTCGGAATTCTGGGAGGTATTGAATGAGAACCTGGAAAAGCGATTTGGTGCCAAACCGGTACACACGCTTCAGGAAATGGAACTTCTGAAAAGTCGTTTCCCCGAGAATATCATCCAATACAATGCTTATCGCAACGGGCACATTATAGGAGGACTCACCTTTTATATTACCCAGCAAGTGGTACACGGACAATACAGTTCTACCAACGATGAGGGAAAGGAATTCGGAGCCATGGAGGCTATCTACGAACAGATTATGTATCATGATTACCCCGATTATCCCTATCTGGACTTCGGCAGTTCTACGGAACAGCAGGGAGCCTGGATCAATGAGGGCCTCATCGCCCACAAGGAAGGTTACGGAGGAAGAGGCGTGGTTTACGACACCTATGAATGGACAGTATAAAGAGAAATCCCGAAGTTCACACGATAGTGAGCTTCGGGATTTCTGCCTTTTACAAAAGTATAACTGTCACACCACGGGCAGCTTGCGCACCCATTACCAGAGCCTGCTCGATATCTGCAGTCTTGGAAGGACCGCTGATGAAAATACCGAAATTATACTTCGGATCCATCTCGATACGGGCATAAGCCTCATGCATATTGTTAACTACCTTATCTTTCTGAAGGAAAATCACAAGATATTCGGAGATGAAAAGCACCGCCTTCTCCTTCATGGTCTGAGGAATCCAGACGCAGCCATTCTCGGCAACACCCACTTCTCCACGGACAATACCCACATCGGTACCATTCAGGTCGTTGGCTTCAGCCACGGTATCAGGATTCTTCTGCGCGATGGTAATCTCAGGCAGGTTGGAAGCAAAGACCTTCGCCTCCGGATAAGCCTTCTTCACCAGCTCATCCAGGCTCTCGCCCGCCTCTGCCTCTATCACGTGTCCACCCACAGACTCAGTCATCTCAATAAACTGCTTCAAGGTATCCTCATACTGGATTCCCTTGACATCTACGGCAGGCATATCGAATTGAACGTGCGTATTCTTACGCAACTTGTTCAGGAAATCTTCTTTATTCATTGAACTTTGAAATTTGAACTTTGAACTTTATGATTAGCCACTACTTCACCTTTCCTTCTTTCCAAAGCTGGTGGAAGCTCTTCTTCGCAAACTCAGGCATGGTGTGACCGATACCCCACGCATTCCAGTTGCTGAAGTGCGTGCAGCACTCAGGAATCAGATTGACAAGTGGCGCAAACTTCAAGGCTGTGGTGTAGAGCGCAGGACGATCGAAGAGATATTTCATACCATTCGACATCGCCTTCTTCACAGGATTAGCCTTGCCCAATCTCTCCAGACTCTGGCGCCAAGCGTAAATCTGCGAACCAGGACCTACCTTGGAAGGGCAGACATTGTCGCAAGACAAGCACAAGGTGCAGGCTGAAACATTGTCGCTGTACTTCTGAGGATTCTTCAGCATTCCCAGGTTCACACCGATAGGACCCGGAATGAAATAGGTGTAGCTGTATCCGCCTGAACGGCGATAAACCGGACAGGTGTTCATGCAGGCTCCGCAGCGCATGCACTTCAAGGTCTGCCAGTGATCCTTGTCGGCGAGAATATCGCTTCTTCCATTATCCACCAGAACCACATGCATCTCAGCACCCGGACGAGCCTGGCGGAAATGAGAGGTAAAGGCGGTGGTAGGCTGACCGGTTCCGCAGCGGCAGAGCAGGCGCTGGAATACAGCCAGTGACTTATAATCAGGAACCAACTTCTCGATACCCATCGCCACGATGTGGAGCTTAGGCATGGAAGTGGTCATATCGGCATTACCCTCGTTGGTGCAGACCACGCAATCGCCGGTGGCAGCCACGCCGAAGTTGCAGCCGGTCATACCTGCTCCCGCTTCCATAAACTGGTCGCGGAGATGATGGCGGGCGCAGCGGGTCAGATAAGTAGGATCGTAGTTTCCGATTTCCTTGGAGATTCCCTTCTCCTCGAACATCTTTCCCACTTCCTCACGCTTCAGGTGGATGGCAGGCATTACGATGTGACTAGGCTTCTGACCCAAGAGCTGGATGATGCGCTCACCCAGGTCGGTCTCTACCACATCGATTCCGTGCTGCTCCAGATAAGGATTCATCTCGCACTCCTCGGTGAGCATCGACTTCGACTTCACCATCTTCTTCACGTTGTGATCCTTCAGGATACCGAGCACAATCTCGTTGAACTCCTGCGCGTCCTTTGCCCAGTGCACCTTCACCCCACGGCTCTCCAGGTTCTTGGAAAACATATCGAGGTAATCGGCAAGATGGGTGATGGTGTGCATCTTGATTTCAGACGCATGCTCACGGAGGTCTTCCCACTCTGGAAGTTCCTGCGCCATCTTATCTCTCTTCTGACGAACAGACCAGAAGGTAGCGTCGTGCCAGGTGGTCTTCTCTACGTTCTGCGTAAACTTCGCAGCTCTCTTGGAATGTTCTGTACTCATAGTCCTGCAGCTAAAATTTGAACAACATGGATAAACTTGATCGGCATCTTCTCCTTCTTGGCGATTCCCGCCATGTGCATCAGACAGGAAGAATCCGGTCCGGTGACATATTCGGCACCCGTAGCCATGTGGCGCTTGATCTTATCCTCTCCCATACGGATAGAAACGGCAGGCTCCTCGATAGAGAACATACCGCCGAATCCGCAGCACTCATCCTTACGCTCCGGCTCGTGGATGGTAATGCCTTCCACCATATTCAACAGGTCGATAATCTTGTTGAATGGCTTGATGTGTCGCTCTGATGGAGACGACAAGCCCAGTTCCCGCACACCATGGCAACTGTTGTGCACACTCACCACGTGCGGGAATTTGCCCGGCACATGATCCACCTTCAGCACATCGTGAAGGAACTCCACAACATCCATAATCTTCTTGGATGAAATACACTCGTGCTTACCCTCCAGAATCTTAGGGTAATACACCTTAACGTAAGCGGCACATGAAGCTGAAGGAGCTACGATGTAATCGTAATCCTTGAACAGCTCATCAAATGTCTCTATGACCTTCTCCGACTTATCCTGAAAACCCGCGTTAGCCATCGGCTGACCGCAGCAAGTCTGCTTTTCGGGATAACCGACATCCAGTCCGTAGTGCTTTAGTAACTTGTATGTAGCCACACCCGCTTCAGGGTATAAAGCATCCACATAACAAGGGACGAATAATCCGACTTTCATTGTTGTTATCACTTTATCTTGTAAGCTATTGTTTTATTATTCTCGAAACATTCTACTACATTTCTGTAGGCGCTGCAAAAGTAACAAAAAAATAGCAAAAATGAGACAATCCCGAAAGGATTTTTAAATAATTGATGTTATTTAACTGTAAAGAATGGCAGAAAATTTGGATGATTCAGATATTTAACGTATCTTTGCTGCCCGAAATAGTGTATCTTCCTTAGTAATCTGACTAAGAAACTAAATAGATACTAAACAAGACATTTTCAGAAGAGACTTTTTATTATCAAGAATAAACTTATAGTTATATAAAGATGAAGAAACAGCTTAAGAAAGTCCTAGTCCTGGGTTCCGGTGCGTTGAAGATCGGCCAGGCAGGTGAGTTTGACTATTCCGGTTCGCAGGCTCTCAAGGCTTTGCGTGAGGAGGGTATTAGTTCTGTCCTCATTAATCCAAACGTTGCTACAATTCAGACGAGTGAAGGTATTGCTGACAAGGTTTATTTCTTGCCGGTGACACCTTTTTTTGTAACTGAAATCATCAAGAAGGAACGCCCAGACGGCATCATGCTGGCTTGGGGTGGACAGACGGGTTTGAACGTTGGTACAGAACTCTACCTCAGTGGTGTGCTCAAGGAGTATGGCGTGGATGTGTTGGGTACCTCTGTAGAGGCTATCATGAACACAGAAGACCGCGACCTCTTCGTAAAGGAGCTTAACAAGGTTGACCTCAAAGTTCCAGTAAGCCACGCTTGCGAGAACATGGAGGAGGCTGTTGCTGCGGCACGCAACATCGGCTACCCTATCATGATCCGTTCTGCCTATGCGCTGGGTGGTCTCGGTTCTGGTGTCTGCAAGACTGAAGAGGAGTTCAAGGAGATTGCTGAATCTGCCTTCACTTTCGCACCTCAGGTACTCGTAGAGGAGAGCCTGAAGGGATGGAAGGAGATTGAGTTTGAGTGCATCCGTGATGCGAACGACCGTTGCTTCACCGTTGCCTCTATGGAAAACTTCGACCCACTGGGTATCCACACTGGTGAGTCTATCGTAGTAGCTCCTACCTGTTCTCTTACCGACGAGCAGGTGAAGATGTTGCAGGACATCGCCGTGAAGTGTGTCCGTCACCTCAACATCGTGGGTGAGTGCAACATCCAGTATGCTTTCAATGCTGAGACCAACGACTACCGTATCATCGAGATCAACGCTCGCTTGAGCCGTTCTTCTGCTCTTGCTTCCAAGGCTACCGGTTATCCGCTCGCCTTCGTTGCAGCTAAGATTGCCCTCGGTTATACACTCGATCAGATTGGCGAGATGGGTACTCCTAACTCAGCTTATGTGGCTCCATCACTCGACTATATGATCTGTAAGATTCCTCGTTGGGACCTTACCAAGTTTGCCGGTGTAAGCCGCAAGATTGGTTCTTCCATGAAGTCTGTAGGCGAAATAATGTCTATCGGCCGCTCATTCGAGGAGATGCTCCAGAAGGGTCTCCGTATGATTGGTCAGGGAATGCACGGTTTCGTAGGCAACGACCACACCAAGTTCGATAACCTGGATGAGGAGCTTTCCAACCCTACCGACCTCCGTATCTTCGCCATCGCACAGGCTCTGGAGGAAGGCTACACCATCGAGCGCATCGAGGAGTTGACCAAGATTGACCCTTGGTTCATCGAGCGCATGAAGAATATCGTAGATTACAAGCACAAGCTTTCTGAATATAATACGCTGGAGGAGATTCCTGCCGAGGTATTGCGCGAGGCTAAGGTACTGGGCTTCTCTGACTTCCAGATTGGCCGCTTCGTATTGAAGACCAAGGATACCAACATGGAGAAGGAGGTTCTCGCTGTCCGTGCCCTGCGCAAGAAGCTGAACATTCTTCCTGCCGTAAAGCGCATCCCTACTGTGGCTAGCGAGCATCCTGACCTCACCAACTATCTCTATATGACTTATGCCGTAGAGGGTTACGACATCAACTACTACAAGAACGAGAAGTCTGTCATCGTTCTCGGTTCGGGTGCTTACCGCATCGGTTCTTCCGTAGAGTTCGACTGGTGTTCAGTAAACGCTATCAACACAGCACGCAAGTTGGGTTACAAGTCAATCATGATTAACTACAACCCGGAGACCGTATCTACCGACTACGATATGTGCGACCGTCTCTACTTCGATGAGCTTTCATTCGAGCGTGTACTCGATGTCATCGACCTGGAGTCACCACGTGGTGTGATTGTTTCTGTGGGTGGTCAGATTCCAAACAACCTGGCTATGAAGCTCCATCGCCAATCTGTGCCAATCCTGGGTACATCTCCAGTAAACATCGACCGTGCCGAGAACCGCGGTAAGTTCTCTGCCATGCTCGATAAGTTGGGTATCGACCAGCCTAAGTGGAGCGCCCTCACATCAATGGAGGATGTTCAGAAGTTCATCGACGAGGTAGGCTATCCTGTGCTCGTTCGTCCATCTTACGTTCTTTCCGGTGCAGCCATGAACGTTTGCCACAACGATGACGAGTTGCGTCGCTTCCTGGAGGCAGCTTCTGAGGTTTCTAAGGAGTACCCAGTGGTTATCTCCCAGTTTATGACAGAGACCAACGAGATTGAGTTCGACGGTGTTGCCCAGAACGGTGAGATTGTAGAGTATGGTATTTCAGAGCACGTAGAGTATGCAGGTGTTCACTCTGGCGACGCTACCATGACCTTCCCTGCTCAGCAGATTTCCTTCGCTACAGCCCGTCAGATCAAGAAGATTTCACGTGCCATTGCCAAGGAGCTCAACATCTCTGGTCCTTTCAATATCCAGTATCTGGCTAAGGGTCGTGATGTAAAGGTAATCGAGTGTAACCTCCGTGCATCCCGCTCATTCCCATTCGTGAGCAAGGTATTGAAGCGCAACTTCATCGAGACGGCTACCCGCATCATGCTCGACGCTCCATATCAGAAGCCAGACAAGTCTGCCTTCGATATCGACCGCATGGGTGTGAAGGCTTCACAGTTCTCATTCGCCCGTTTGCAGAACGCCGACCCAGTTTTGGGTGTGGATATGAGTTCTACCGGTGAGGTAGGCTGTATGGGTGATACTTTCGAGGAGGCATTGCTCAACTCATTGATTGCCACCGGCTACAAGATTCCTTCAAAGGATAAGGGCATCATGCTTTCAAGCGGTGGTGCGAAGGAGAAGGCTTCTCTGCTCGACGGTGCCCAGGCGCTGGTGAAGAACGGTTACACCATCTACGCTACAGCCGGTACAGCGAAGTTCCTGAACGAGAACAACGTGAAGGCTACAGCCGTAGGATGGCCTGATGAGGACCACAAGGATATTCCTAACGTAATGCAGATGATTGCCGACCACAAGTTCGACCTCATCGTCAACATCCCTAAGAATCACACCAAGCGTGAGCTCACCAATGGTTACAGAATCCGTCGTGGCGCCATCGACCATAACATTCCTCTGATCACCAATGCCCGCTTGGCTTCCGCCTTCATCGAGGCATTCTGCACATTGAGCCAGGATCAGATTCAGATCAAGAGCTGGCAGGAGTACGAGTAATCGCACGCAGATTTATATGAAATACGCCCTGTAAGGCCCAAGCCTTACGGGGCTTTTTTATTCTCTGCCATGAGAAAAAGAAGATGAAATGATGGCTATCTCATTATTTTATTGTACCTTTGCAAACAGAAATAAGAATAAAGAATGATAGTTTGTATAGCAGAGAAACCGAGTGTGGCTAAGGACATTGCCCGAATCATCGGAGCTACCACGGCATGCGACGGTTATATGGAAGGTAATGGATACCAAGTAACATGGACCTTCGGCCACCTTTGTGAGCTGAAGGAACCGGATGATTATACTCCGATGTGGAAACATTGGAGCCTTTCGGCATTGCCGATGATTCCACAGCGCTTCGGCATCAAGCTCATCAACGATGAAGGCATCAAGAAGCAGTTTGCCACCATCGAAAAACTGATGCAGGCTGCCGACAGCATCATCAACTGCGGTGACGCCGGACAGGAAGGAGAGCTCATCCAGAGATGGGTAATGCAGAAGGCACAGGCAAAATGCCCCGTCAAGAGATTGTGGATTTCATCCATGACCGATGAAGCCATCAAGCAGGGCTTCCAGGAACTGAAAGACCAGGGAGAATATCAGTCACTCTATCTTGCCGGACTTTCCCGTGCCATCGGCGACTGGATTCTCGGCATGAACGCCACCCGACTTTACACATTGAAATATGGTCAGAATCGACAGGTGCTCAGCATCGGCCGGGTGCAGACCCCTACCCTTGCCCTGATCGTGAACCGCCAGAAGGAAATCGACAACTTCGTTTCCGAACCTTACTGGGTACTCGCCACCATCTATCGCGACACCCAATTTACGGCTACCAGCGGCAAGTTTACCAGCAAGGAGGAAGGCGAGAAGGCTTTCAGTACCATCGCCGGCAAACCCTTCACCGTTACCGACGTAAGCAAGAAGAAGGGAAACGAGGCACCCCCTCATCTCTACGACCTCACCTCACTGCAGGTGGATTGCAACAAGAAGTTTGCCTACTCTGCCGATATTACGCTGAAGCTCATCCAGAGTCTCTACGAGAAGAAATATACCACGTATCCTCGTGTAGATACCCAGTTTCTCACAGACGATATCTATCCGAAATGTCCGCAGATTCTGAATGGTGTGAGCCAGGCAAAGATAGCCAGTCAGCAGAAATACCTCCCGCTCATCCAGCAGCTCGCAGCCACCGGCAAGAAGTTGCCGAAGAGCAAGAAGGTTTTCGATAACAGCAAGGTGACCGACCACCACGCCATCATCCCTACCGGAGTTCCGCCAACCGGACTCACCGATATGGAGGCGAATGTCTATGATCTCATCGCCAAGCGATTCATCAGCGTGTTCTATCCGGATTGTAAGTTCTCTACCACCACCGTTCTGGGCGAGGTAATCAACGAGGACGGACCAAAACCGGAGAAGATAGAGTTCAAGGTGAGCGGTAAGGAGATTCTGGAACCGGGCTGGCGAGTAGTCTATGCCAAGGATGCGAAGAATGCCGATGACGACGATGCAGATAACGCCAACGGAAACGATGGCGGAAATGCAGGCGACGGAAACGGAAACGGTGCCAAGAAGGAAGTGGTAGAAGAAAGAACCCTCCCCTCTTTCGTAAAAGGCGAATCGGGCGACCATCAGCCTACTCTGACGGAGAAATGGACCACGCCACCGAAATATTACACCGAAGCTACCCTACTCCGTGCGATGGAGACTGCGGGTAAATTCGTAGAAGACGAGGAACTTCGTGCGGCATTGAAGGAGAACGGCATCGGCCGTCCATCATCCCGTGCCGGCATCATCGAAACTCTCTTCAAGCGCCACTACATCCGCCGCCAGCGCAAGAACCTGATGGCAACTCCAACAGGTATCGAACTCATCGACACCATCCACGAGGAACTCCTGAAGAGCTGTGAGCTGACGGGTATCTGGGAAAAGAAGCTCCGAGACATCGAGCACAAAACCTATGACCCAGCCGAATTCATCAATGGTTTGAAAGAGCAGATCAACCAGATTGTCATCGATGTTCTATCGGATAACAGCAGCCGAAGAGTGACCATCATAACGGAGGAAGATCTCAAGAAAAAACCGGAAAAGAAGAAAACGGCGGCAAAGAAAGCTGAAACAAAGAAGATGCCAGCCAAGAAAAAGGATGAAGCTACGACACAAAATGTAGGTTCGCAGAAAGCAGCAGCACAGCCGGTTTCTGCAACTCAGGCTCCAGCCGACCCAATGGTAGGCAAGCCATGTCCGCTCTGCGGCAAGGGCGTCATCATCAAGGGCAAGACCGCCTATGGATGCAGCAACTGGAAATCTGGCTGCCAATACCGCCAGCCATTCTCGCAGATGTAATAAGATATAACTCAAGTTTCGCATATAAGCTCCACACGCCCTGAAAGGGCAGAAGCTTCTAGCCCAGGGTAACGCCCTGGGTCATTATGGACGCAAACCTGTCGCCCTGTAAGGGCAAAAGCTTCAAAGAACGAGGCAATTTATAAGGCTTTTGCCCTTACAGGGCGCCTTGCTGACTGCTACTATACCCAGGGCGTTGCCCTGGGCTAGGAGCTTCTGCCCTTTCAGGGCGTGTGGGAGAGTTGCTTGCGAAAGTTCAGTAAAATAATTAAGTTGTTCCAGTATGAAGCAGATTAGATATTACCAAATCATAACAGCCTTTTGCTGCCTCCTTCTGATAAGCTGCGGCATTGACAAGAACCTGAAGAAGGGAGAGAAGTTCCTTTCTTTAGGCGAATACTATGATGCTGCCGACCAATTCAAGCAAGCCTACACCAAGACACCTCCCAAGGAGCGTGAAAACCGGGGAAAGCTAGTCTTGAAGATGGCCCGCTGCTACAACAAGATCAATGCTACCCCCAAGGCTGTGAATGCTTACCGCAATGCCATCCGCTATAACCAGGCTTCACTCGATGACCGTCTGGCTTACGCCCGTCTGCTCCTGAAAAACGGCGAATACAAGCAGGCAGAAAAGGAATTCAGAATCCTCGTGGATTCCATGCCCGACAATATCCTAGCCCAAAACGGATTGAAATCTGCCCAGATGGCTCCCGTCTGGAAAAAAGCCGGAAGTAGATATCAGGTAAAGAAGATGGATGTCTTCACCTCCCGAAGAGCCGATTATTCACCGATGCTCCTGGGCGATGAATACGAACAGATCTACTTCACCTCCACCCGCAACGACGCACAGGGAGATGAACTCAGCGGAATCACCGGAACCAAGGCTGGCGACATCTTCTATTCTGAAAAAGACGACAAGGGAAAATGGAGCAGACCGGAAGCCATCGCCACTGGTCTGAATACCGACTATGATGAGGGAGCCTGCTGCTTCACTCCCGATGGCAAGGAGATGTATCTCACCCAATGCGTCACCGATCCAGCCTCTCCCCGATTTGCCCAGATCGTCACCTCTTCCCGTTCGGATGCTGCCTGGGGAAAGGTTCAGAAACTGGAAATCACCCAGGATACCTTGAGCACCTACGCCCACCCTGCCATCAGTCCTGACGGCGAATGGCTCTATTTTGTTTCCGATATGCCGGGCGGAATGGGCGGTTACGATATCTGGCGTGTGCGCATCACTCCTTCAGGTCTGGGAGGTGTGGAAAACCTCGGTGCCCCCATCAATACGCCGGGCGACGAGATGTTCCCTACCTTCCGTCCCAATGGCGACCTCTATTTCAGCAGTAACGGCCATATAGGAATGGGCGGTCTCGACATCTACATTGCCCGAATAGACGAAAAGACCCAGCAGTATAAGATAGAAAATCCCGGCTATCCCCTCAATTCAGAAGCAGATGATTTCGGAATGACCTTCGAGGGACCACACAACCGTGGCTTCTTCTCTTCCAACAGAAAGGATGGCCGCGGCTATGATCATATATATTCTTTCCAAAATCCGGAGATTGTCACCACGATGAAGGGATGGGTTTACGAAAAAGACGGCTACGAACTTCCTGCCGCACAGGTGATGGTAGTAGGCAACGATGGCACCTACAGGAAACTGCCAGTCAAGAGTGACGGTTCGTTTACGCTGCCTATCCATCCTGAGGTAGATTATCTGGTGATGGCTTCCTGCAAGGGATTCCTCAACCACAAGGAGGAGTTGCGGATAGATTCGGCGAAGGAGAGCAAGGAGTACGTGCTCCAGTTCCCGCTGGCTTCCATCTCAGCCCCAGTACTCATCGACAACATCTTCTATGATTTTGACAAAGCTACCCTGACGCCAGCCAGCACCCAGGCTCTGGATAAGCTCGTAGCCTTGTTGAAAGAGAATTCCCACGTAACCATCGAACTGAGTGCCCATTGCGATTACAAAGGCAACAGCGAGTACAACAAGCGATTGTCTCAGCGCCGTGCCCAGACGGTAGTAGATTACCTCATAGCTCACGGCATCGAAAAAGAGCGCCTTACCCCTGTGGGATATGGCAAGGAACGCCCGAAGACAATCCGCAGAAAGCTCACGGAGAAATATCCTTGGCTGAAGGAAGACGATGTGCTCACCCAGGATTTCATCCTCAAGCAGACCAAGGAGCATCAGGAGATATGCAACCAGCTGAACCGCCGCACCGAGTTTACGGTTCTTCGTACCACCTACAAGATGTTCGACAATAAAGGTAACCTGCAGAACCCGCCAAAGTCAAAGCCAAGACAAGAGAAAGTATCCGAAGACAACGGATATAAAACATTCTTCTACTAGCAGAAAGAGTTTTTTCTTATCTGGCATCCGCCACTTCATTATATCCCCAAACCATCACGAGGACTACGATGCCAGCGAGCATCATCAGGAGATTCTGCGTCTGCATGATTGCATCAAGCACATGGGTAAGGGCACGTGAACCGGTCAGCAGGAAATCTATCTTCATTGAGAAGAGCCAACCCTGTATCTGCTCCCATCCCTGACAAACCACAGCAGCAACTATGCCGACAGCCACACAGGCTGCCGTCCACAGATGTTCCAATCGGCGACGCTTAGCCAAAGCCTTTTCCTGCTCAAGAGCCAGCACGGTCTTTTCCGGCTCAAGACCCGGCAATGCCTGCATCACCCTATCAGAGAATCCATCATCCGGAATCTCCTCCATCCTGTTATCAGCAAAGAAAGCCTGAAGGAGCTGATCGTCCGTGGCGCTCAGCGGTTCAAGCTCCATACCATTCATATTATCAATCATTTTATCGGTCATAACCATTATGCTTTAAGTAACTTGCAAGTTTCTGTTTTCCACGAGAGAGATGCGACTTGATGGTGCCTTGCGCCATTCCCGTCACTTCTGCCATCTTATCTATAGAGAGGCCATCCATCAGCTGCAGCGTGATGCACGTCCGTTCGTTATCGCTCAATATCCGTAGGGCATTGAGCAAATCCATCTTCAGTCCGGCATTCACCCCCTGCGCATTCTGTCGGGTAACAGCCGGCGTATCAATATCCTGTGTTTCCTTATGACTGCGGGTATAATCATACCACACATTATAGGCAATACGATAAAGCCAAGTGGAGAAGCTGGCTGTACCCCTGAACCCCGACAGATGTGTATAAGCCTTCACAAAGGTATCCTGCGCCAAGTCGTCACTCAGCTGCGCATCCCCCAGCGTCTGCCGTAGGAAGAACCCACGAATAGGTGATTGATACTTCTTGACCAGCAAGTCGAACGACTTGCGGTCGTGAAGCATCACCACCTTCGTGACGAGAGAAATATCGGATAACTTTTCCACTATATATTAACTAATAATTGTTGTTTGATTTTTATACCGGAGTTCCATTATACCCCGTGCCCTGATCGCCATGGCGGTTTTTCCACCAATCCTTGATGGCTGGAAGCGAACCTATCAGGGTCTGTCCCAATCCATAGAAGAAGACCAGGGCTCCGATACCAGCCAGGAAGTCAGCTTCCCACCAAGCGAACATGGCGCACAAGCCTGCTCCCAGGAAGGCATTTCTCAATCCTCGCTTCACCAGATATTCATCGCTCTGCTTGTCTATCGGACGGTCGCTTTCCGGAACATTGATGCCCTTCTCCATCGCCATCTCCGCCAACTTCATCCGGTCGTTGTGGCGGCGAATCAGATATCTGATAACCAGGAACACGATGATCAGCGGAGCAAAGACAAACAGCAGACCGAAGATGATACAGAAGATGATGATAACCGACAGCGCTCCGCCACCAAATACCGAACCGATGAAATCGAAAGGATCATCATAGTTGCCGAGACTATACTTGGAATGATAAGCACGGTTGTCATTGTCATCTACATCAGCATAGTCGGAAGTATCCGTTGCGGTTGTATCAGAATAGGCAGCAATAGCCTCATCATCCTGAGCTGCGGATGCCTGCCCGGCAGCAGCCTGCTTATCTTCCTGCTTTGCTGCGGCAGGAGAAGCCTGCTTATCCACCTGTTGGGTAGTTGGATGATAACGATGTTTTGGAGCAGAAGATGCCAGAGACACCTGGGTAGCTCCGATGCTCATGATGAGCGCCAATGTTAATATCGCTTTCTTCATATCTAACAATATTTTTATAGTTTTACCTTGTTATTTATTATTTTTTCTATGTCTTAGACGCATCTCTTGGGAAATTAGTTGCAAAGAAACAAAATTTTTCTTATTTTTGCAAACAAAATCAAGAATAAAGGCATAAAATGAAGACATTACCAGAAGATTTCATCCAATATACCCAAGAGTTGATGGGCGATGAACTGTTCCAGCAACTGAAACAGGGCATCACCGAGGGAGAAGCACCTACCAGTATCCGTCTCAATCCTTTCAAATGCAAGGAGGGAGAAGATGCTGCGGGCGAACCGATTCCATGGTGCCCTTCCACCGGTCGCTATCTCTCCACCCGTCCTAACTTCACCTTCGATCCCTGGCTCCATGCCGGAAAGTATTACGTACAGGAGGCTTCTTCCATGTTCGTGGATCTGGTAATCCGACAACTCGTTCACGAACCTGTGATGATGCTCGATCTCTGTGCGGCTCCAGGTGGAAAATCTACCGCCGTACGTGCTGCCCTGCCGGAAGGGAGTCTTCTTTTCAGCAACGAACCGATGCGCACCCGCTCGCAGATTCTTGCAGAGAATATCCAGAAGTTCGGTCATCCCGATATGATCGTCACCAACAACTATCCACGCGACTACAAGAAGTCGAAGCTTCAGTTTGATGTCATCCTCACCGATGTTCCCTGCTCCGGCGAAGGTATGTTCCGCAAGGATGATGGCGCCATCAGCGAATGGAGCCTGCAGAATGTGGACAACTGCTGGCATCTGCAGCGCGAAATCGTAAGCGATATCTGGAACTGCCTGAAACCCGGCGGTCTCCTCATCTACTCTACCTGCACCTTCAATGCCCACGAAGACGAAGAGAATATCGCCTGGATCTGTGAGGAGCTGGGGGCTGATGCTATTGCACTCAACGATATCGATGAAGCATGGAATATCACGGGCAATCTCATAGGCACAGACATCCCTGTCTATCGTTTTCTTCCAGGCAAGACCCGCGGAGAAGGCATCTTCCTCGCTGTACTCAGAAAAGAGGGAGAACCGGAAATGGAGAAGGAGGATAAAAAGAAGAAGAAAGACAAGAACAAGGATAAAGGAAAGAACAGAGGAAACAAGGGAAAGAGTCAGCAGGTTCCAACAGACTGGCTGAAGTCTTCCGACTATGAAACGATAACCGAAGACGATAACTTCTATGCCATCCCAAGCCGATGGAAAGCCATCTATGAGGATGCTGCCAGAAACCTGAAGGTGATACATGCCGGCATCAAACTGGGAACAACCAAGGGCAAAGACATCATTCCCGACCAGAGTCTGGCACTCTCCACCGAACTCAACACTGAGGTTTTCCCACAGGTAGAACTCTCCTACGAGGATGCCATCCGCTACCTGCGCAAAGAGGCTGTGAATCTTCCTGCAGACACCCCCAAAGGCTACGTGCTCGTTACCTATCAGCAGATGCCTCTAGGCTGGGAGAAGAACATCGGTAACCGTGCCAACAACCTCTATCCACAAGAGTGGAAAATCAAGAGCAGCCACGTGCCGGAAGAACCCTGTGTTATCAGCAAGAAATAAGTATCAAGAAACAAGATAAGAATTCATCAAGAAGAACCAATCATCAGGAATGAATATGCTCAGCATCATCGCTTGTATCTCTAAAGATAATAGAGCAATCGGCTACCAGAACCGATTGCTCTATCATTTACCATCCGATATGGTCCGCTTCCGTGAACTTACCACGGGGCATACCATCATCATGGGCAGAAAGACATTTGATTCTCTCCCTAACGGTGCTCTTCCACATCGCCGCAACATCGTTGTCTCTAAAAGTCTGAAAGAGATAGATGGGGGCGAAGTATATCCTACCCTGGAAGAAGCACTCAGGGCTGCACAAGGCGACTCCTTGTCTGCCCCCAAGGAAGATGCAGGAATAGCCAGCCCGGAAGAAATCTTCATCATTGGCGGAGAAAGCATCTATCGCCAGGCTCTTCCTGCTGCCCGGAAACTCTATCTCACCATCGTAGATAAGGAGCCGGAACAGGCAGATACCTTCTTCCCTGCCATCGACAGTTCTGCCTGGGAAGTGACGGAAAAAGAAATGAGGAATGAAAACGGGTTGTCGTTCTCATTCCTCACCTATATTAGAAAATAAATTCTTATTCTTCTGTTGTCTCATCATCCTCATCAGCAACCTGCTGAATATCCTTCAGAGAAAGCTGACGGTCGATGGCTGCATTGAAGGAGATGATGGTCTCGCTTCTGGAAAGCCCCAATGGCTGCAACTTATCGTGGATAATCTCCAGGAGATGGTGGTTGTTGACTGCATAAATCTTGATGAACATATCAAAACCGCCCGTAGTATAATGACACTCTACTACCTCAGGAATCTTCTTGAGTTCTTCTACCACCTGATCAAACTTCTCAGGTTCCTTGAGGAACAATCCCATATATGCACAGGTTTCGTAACCAATCTTCTCTGGATCGATAACAAATTGAGAGCCTTTAATAATGCCAAGGTTAGTGAGTTTAGCTACACGCTGATGAATGGCAGCACCGCTTACATTACAAGCACGTGCTACTTCCAGAAATGGAATTCGGGCATCCTGAGAAATCAGCTTCAGAATATGCCTATCTAATGAATCTAATACTTGTTTTGCCATAATTAATTATTATTTGCCTGCAAAGGTAGCACTTTTCTTTAGAAAAAGCAACTTTTCTAATAAAAAAAATAATAAATTAATATTATTTTTCCTTTTAGAGCATATTATTTCCTATTTTCAACAGCAGAATAGCTTATTTTCAGTGCTTTTGCCTGGCGCAGCGCCTGCTTCACATCGGTAATCACTCCCATCTTGGTGTCCTGGTCTGCCTTGATGGAAACGGTCATCAGTTTCTGGTCTTCAGGCGACATCCGCTTCTTCTCGGCAGAGATATAATCCTGCACATCAGAAGCACTGGCAAACTTGTCATTCATCTGTATCTGGGTACCTGAGCCGTATTTGCCCTGCAGATCCCTGGTTGGCTTTCCTATATAAATATGACTTACAGCCGACTTCTTGGTCAGGCGTGTGAGATTCTTTCCTTCAGGCATACGACATTCCACCTTTAAGGTAACCTGCCGCATGTGGGTAACGATCATAAAGAAAAAGAGTACCGAGAAAATCAGATCCGGCAAAGATGACGTATTCAATTCCGGAACCGAATGCGATTTTTTACGAAAATTCATCATTTGGCGCCTCCTTTCTCCTGGGTTGACTGGGTTTCCTGTTTCTCTTCCGCATCAGCATCTACACTCTTGTCTTCATGAGTCATCGCATTGGCATACGACTCCGTAATGCGCTGAGGACAGAGCTTACGCACCTGCTCCTTCTGATCATTGCTCAAAAGCGCATAGTCTCTATGATATTTTTTCTGGGCTGCCTCATTGCGAAGTTGCGCATAGGCTTCCATCAACTCATTCTGCATCTGGAAATAGAGGTTGTAGTTGGCATCACGGTCGCTCTCGATGGAAATCAGATGTTTCTTACCCAGGCGATGTACAAAGCGGACGGTTTCCAGCTTCAGGTCTTTCAGCTTCATCGGCTGGTTGTTCACCAGCAGCGTATCTCCAGCCGTAAGATGAATCGCCATCAGATTGTTCTTATCCACCACCGATTCCTGCTGTTCCTTCTTCTGAGGTTCAGGCGAAGGAAGCTGGCGCAACAATCCCTTATCCACATCCATGGATGTGGTTACAAGGAAGAATATCAGCAGCATAAACGAGATGTCGGCTGTTGAGGTGGTATTCAATCCCGGAGTTTCGTTACGATTCCTTCTTATCAGCATTGCGTTATGATATGATACTAACTATTTTTTTGTTTGATAATTACAGACTGTTATTGCTTCTTTCGGATATATCGGGTGGCACCGAAGCAAACGGCTCCAATGCCTGCCAGCAACATCAGCAGCGAGGTGATGACAAACATATCAGAAAGTTTCAGCCACAACCAGTCGGCGTAGTTTTCGCCGTTGATGAGCATCGGGGCGGAACCTCCCAAGAGGAAGGTAAGAATCAGAACTGCCAGCAAGGTAAGCCAGGTAATGCGGAAGATACGACGCACCGGCACACCATTCACCACAGCTTCCGACTTGCTGCTCCGGTAATCCTTCACCATCGAATAGACCGCCAAGCCTATTCCTCCTATCAGGAAAAGCCACATCAGGAAGATGAGCACATCGGTAAAAAGAGGGGCATTGAAGTCGGGATTCTCATCGAAAGGCAAATCATAACCTATCAGATAGAACAGACCGAAAACCAGCACAGCCAAACCTATCATCAGACGGAAAACCTTCTGAGATATCTGTTCGGCAGACTTGCTACTTTGAACTTTGAACTTTGAACTTTGAACTTTCAACATGGAACTTTCAACTTTGAACTTTCAACTTTGAACTTTATGATTAGTAAAGCCGATGATTTTTTCACTCTTCGTTCTTCACTCTTCACTTATTCTTGGCGATAATATCCATTAAAGTTACAGCCGATTCTTCCATCTGACTGGTCAGATGTTCTACCTTGGAAAGGATATAGTTATAGAACACCATCAGAATCAAGGCAACAATGATACCGAAGATGGTAGTAATCAGCGCCACCTTCATACCCGAAGCCACGATGGTAGGACTGATATCTCCCGCCTGCTGAATCTGGTCGAAAGCCATCACCATACCAATCACCGTACCCAGGAATCCGAGGGAAGGAGCCATGGCGATGAAGAGCTTGATCCAGGAGCATCCCTTCTCCAGGTTGGCAGCCTGCACGGTACCATATCCACTTACCGAGCGCTCGATATCATCGAGATGCTCATCCATATGCATCAATCCCTGATAGCAGATAGAAGCTACAGGTCCGCGGGTATTGCGGCAAAGTTCCTTGGCACCTTCCACATCGCCTGCTTCTACCTTCTGGTCGATATCCTGCATCAGTTTCTTGGCATTGATTTCAGAAAGGCTGAGATAGATGATGCGCTCAATACAGAAAGCCAGACCCACGATGAGAGCGATGGCAACGAGCGACATAAAGCCGGCATTACCCTCTATGAACTTCGTCTTAAGAGCTTGATGAAATCCGATATTCTCGTCTTGCGCCATGACTGGCAGAGAACACATTACTGTGAAAATGAATATTGCGAAACGCGCAATAGCTGTATTTTTCTTCATAATCATATATACCTTATTATATATATAAAAAAGCGGAAAGAGGGGGATTCGAACCCCCGATTCCCTTTAGGGGAATACACGCTTTCCAGGCGTGCCTCTTCAGCCACTCGAGCACCTTTCCAGTTTCGAAGTACAAAATTATCACTTTTTATTCGAAAATCCACATATTCGTTTGCTTTTTACATTTCTTTAACTAGAGAACGTATAAAACAAGCGCCCTGAAAGGACAAAAGCATCTATTTTAAAGCTTTTGAACTTTCAGGGCGACTTGTTGGTTGCACATTTAACCCAGGGTGTTGCCCTGGGCTAGGAGCTTTTGCCCTTTCAGGGCGTATTGGTTATTTGTTATCCCTTTACAGGGAGAATGAAGAACTTGTTATCCCCTTACTGGGAGTATGAAGAACTTGTTATCCCCTGCCTAGGAGTATAATCAAATTTCCAATCTTATTTCTCAGGAATAATCTCGAAGATTTCTGCTGAGCCTTCAATCTGAACCTTGGCAGCCTTCTTCACCAATTCTATCTTGCAGAATGACTGATCGATGCTGGTTGTTGCCAAAACCTTGCCCTTGGCATTCAACTGACGGCAAACCAATGATTTGCCTGGAGCCAACTTCAACAGCAGGGTGTAACCCTTTACATTCTTTTCTACACCCATGGTAAGGGTGCCCTCGTTGGTGAATGAGGTACAAGGGTTCTCATCGAAACCATACATCGCTGCCTGCATATCCTTAGCCTCTACAGTAAAGCTCAAACGATCTGGAGTAGTTGGGTTCACCTCGAAGGTACGGACTGCAGCCCAGTTGCGCTTGTCAGACTTCAACTTCTTGATGCGGATATAACGAGCCTCAACAGGAGAATCGGTCTTCCAGTTGATGACATACTGCTTCTTCAACTCACCGGTCAGCGCTTTCCACTCCTTCTTGTCAAGAGAATACTCCAAAACTGTATTGTCGAAGTAATCCACATCATCCACAGAGTTACGGCCCTGAAGGATTCTTACCTCAGAAACAGAACGAACACAACCTAAGTCAGCACCAATCCAATCGCCAGTGTTCTGACTATTACCTGATGTATAATAGGTAGTAGAATCATTGTCAAACATCGCCTTGCTCTGGGTAGTTCTCAAGGTTGCGTAAGTACCGATACCCTTATAGAAAGCAGGCACCTTTCCAGTCAACTTCTTGAAGAAGCCAGAAGCCATATCATCCATAGACTGCTCATAGAATGGCTGCAATACCATGGTTCCAGACTTATGCTTCTCGTAAGCAGCCACATCTTCCTTACTCATACGGTTGTTGACATAGCCATCCCAGAATGCCTGGTCATTACCAGCCTTGTACTCCTTGATGAGCTGCATGGTTTTCAAGCCACGGTTACCCAATTTACCAAACTCAGTCAACCAAGGACGGAGTTCCTTCATCAACAAGGCATTCTTGCAGTTTGCCTCCATCTGAGCAGGTGCATTCTTCACCTTTTCAAATTCCTTCTGCAAAGCATTGAACTCAGCATCTGTAAAGTTGTCGATGCGGAAGCTCTTGGTTTCCCATGATTCGATACGGCGATAACCGGTTTCTGTATCGCATGAGTGCATGGCGAATGTACGATAAGCATCGTGTGCCTCAGGAGTGAGATCTACCAGACCACGCTCCCAGTTGTCGAGTGGATTATAGTTGGCGATATTCCATGCATAGTCAGCTACACCATAGAGAGCCAGCTTGGAAGCCTCACCATGCTCCATTGGGTTGCTCACGAAACCACAGAGATCCTTGTTGGTCAGGTCGGTCTGCAAACCGTAGGTAGGACCCTGCATGATGATATGGCGTGCATAATCAGTTACTGGGAAGTTCCACCAGTAATAAGCAGGACGCTTGATACGGGAGTTCACCCAGTCGAGAGTCTCGCGGGTCAAGTCGCTACATACCACATCACCTGTCCAGAATACATTGATAGATGGATCGAGGGTATTACCGAAGATAGCCAAAGAACCGGTTGGTTTTGGATTCGCCCAGAGACGGGTATAATCGGTAGGACACATCACGAGCGGTGTAACATCGCCCTTAGCCTTCACAAACTCCTTAGCCAGGCGGTTCAAGAGTTCAGACTGCTTTACTGGGTTGGCACCCTCGCCGGAAATATCATCAAAGAAGATAGCGAAAGAACGAACACCAAGGTCGTACATCAGATCGAGCTTGTGAACCAGGTTCTGATAGTCTTCCTCGTTCCACTTGATGTCCTGTCCCGGATGGATAGCCCATACGAAATCTACACGGTTGCGACGGCAAGCCTGTACGAGTTCGCTGATGTTCTTAGCCTCTTTCTCAGGATAAGGCAAGCGCCAGTTAGGGCAGCTGTGATAAGGATCATCCTTTGGACCATAGAGATAGGTGTTCATCTTGTTCTTTCCATAATAATCGATGAGGGAAAGACGCACCTGATGAGACCAAGGCTCACCATAGAAGCCTTCTACCACACCACGGTTTGGAAGATCAGGGTAGTCGTTGCAAGTGGTATAAGGCATCTGACCCTTAGCCATCTCGCTGTTTACAATCTGGCGCAAGGTCTGCAAGCCATAGAAAGCACCACGCTCATCGTATCCCACAATCTGGATACCTTTGGCATCAGCCTTCAGGCTGTAAGCACCCGATACTGGCTTGACTCCTGCTTTAGCAGCAAGCTTCTCACCGAAATCGATGGTCAGGCGAATGCCCTTGGCGTTAGCGGTCAGGAACTTCACATCATCAGCAAACTTACCTTTCTTGTCAATCACCTTGACACCCTTCTGCAGGTCGAGTCGGTTAGCAGCATCCACATTCAGGAGATGTGGTGTAGGACTCACGAAGAGTCCGTGATGATCCAGTTTCTTACCAGGAATCATGTGCACGTCCTGCTTCTCAGAACGCTGGCCGCTCAGGTCTTGTGCCTGAGTGCCCTGTGCAAATGCTGCCATCAACATAGCAGCCAAAATCACTTTTCTAGTCATAATGAATCGTTTGGTTTTAATATTAAGCTTATAATTTTTATTATTTCATAGGGGAAAGACGCTTTCTACATTCTTATTCGTCTGTTCTGCGAATTCCTCCTCACTCACTCCGTAGGCTTTTGCCAGAGTCTTGAGCACTTCTATCACGAAGGCGCTTTCATTGCGCTTGCCACGATAAGGCACGGGAGCCATATAAGGACTGTCGGTCTCCAGGATGATGCGATTCATCGGAACCGCAGCCGGAAGGTCTTCTCTGAGATGACTGCTCTTGAAAGTAGAAACACCGCCGATACCCAGCGCGAAGTTATCGAAAGAGAGAAGCTCTTCAGCCTCCTTCTGATTGCCCGTGAAGCAGTGGAACACGCCGCCAGGCAGGTCTTTCTGATACTGACGGAGCAAGTGCACCATCTCGTTCTGTGCCTTGCGGCAATGAATCATCAGGGGAAGTCGGGTTTCTACCGACCATTTCACCTGTTCCTCGAATGCCTCCAGCTGCTCGTGCTCGAACTCACGGCTCCAGTAATAATCGAGTCCCACTTCTCCTACTGCGATGAAGTCATTGCGTTGAGCATCCAATATCTTCCTGAGTTCAGCCAGCTGATCCTTCCAGTCTGCCTTCACCTCTTCAGGATGCAAACCGATCATCGGATAGGCATAACCCGGATATTCCCGACTCAATGCCAGGACAGCGTGCGTGGTCTTCACGTCGATGGCAGGCAAGAACACCTTGCCTACCCCCGCTTCCCTGGCACGAGCGAAAGTTTCCGCTCTATCCTCATCAAACTCTTCTGCATCGAGATGAGTATGCGTATCTATTACTTTGAACATTGAACTTCTTTACTTTGAACTTTGAGCTTTGAACTTTAAACTTGATGATTAGTACTGGCGCTTCATCATTTTCTGTGCATACTTAGCCAGCTCTTCCTTGCGCTCAGCAGGCACATTCACAGCATCGAGATACTTCTTGCTCTGCTCGAAGTAATAGGCAATCTTATCCTGTGCCATCTTGTCGATACCAATCTCGTTATAGAGACGGGTAACAGCAGCCACCTTCTCATTGCGGTCGAATTCCTTGGCATCCACCCATTTCTGGAGTTCAGCACGCTGAGCATCGTTGGCATGGTTGAAGGCATTGATGAGCATGAAAGTCTTCTTGTTGGAAGTGATATCACCACCAATAGCCTTACCGAACACCTTGGAATCACCATATACATCGAGGAAATCATCCTGCAGCTGGAAAGCCAAGCCAATCTGCTCGCCAAACTTATAGAGATTGTCAGCATCCTCAGCAGAAGCATCAGCCAGGATGGCACCAATCTTCAGGGCACAAGCCAGAAGCACACTGGTCTTGAGGCGAATCATCTCGATATACTCCTCTTCCTTCACATCATTGCGGTTCTCAAACTCCATATCATACTGCTGTCCCTCTCCAATCTCAAGGGCTGTAGTAGTAAAGAGCTTCATCACCTTGGCAAGATGCTGATTGTCGCACTGTGCCATTCTCTCGTAAGCCAACACCAACATACTGTCACCAGAGAGGATAGCAGTATTGGCATCCCACTTCTTGTGTACAGTCTCATGACCACGACGGAGGTCTGCATTATCCATCAGGTCGTCGTGCAAGAGTGTATAGTTGTGATAAGTCTCAAGAGCTATCGCATTCATCAGAATCTTCTCAGGATCATTCTTGAAGAGATTGTATCCCAAGAGCATTAAAACAGGGCGAATACGCTTTCCACCTAAAGAGAGTACGTACTTCACCGGTTCGTAAAGCGACAATGGTTTACGATTGTATGGGAGATTTGCCAGGAAATCATTCACCATTACCAATAATTCTTCTGATGTCTTCATATCTATCATATTTCTAATTTATAATATCTGATTTATAATCTGTCTTGAAATTGAGTATTCAGTTATTTTATCTTTTATAACTGGAATACCACCGGAATGGCAATCATGGTACGGCACACCTTGTTCTTGTCCATACCCGGTTTCCATTTGGGCATCATTTTCATCACGCGGAGAGCTTCTGCATCAAGGGCAGCATCCACCGAGGTACTTACCTTGGTATTAGCGATGCTTCCATCCTTGTTCACGATGAAGGTTACCACCACCGTGCCCTGTACCTTGTTGTTCTGCGCCACCTGCGGATACTTCAGGTTCTTGGTGAGCCATTGCATAAATGCCGACCAGCCTCCCGGAAACTCCGGAATCTTCTGCACCACGGTAAACTTGATAGGAGCCTCAGCCTGTGTATCTGCCGGATCCACCGCCGTTTCAGGAGCCGCCTCCTTGACGTCAGCCCCTTCTACCACGCCCGAACCATCACCGATTACCAGTTCACTGGTAGTCGTGCTGATCTTTTCCGGTGTCTTCTTGACCATTTGCTGCTCGGTTGGTTTCACCTCCTGGGTGATAGCCTGCGAGGCAGGTGCCTTCGCCATAGCCTCCGCACTCACCATATCTTTCTGATCGGGCGGAGTTGACATTTCCATATCTTGCGAAAGATCTTCAAAGTTCTCTGCCCAGTCGTCATCTCCCTGCGGATTTCTGGAATATTGCAATCCTACAAAAAGAAGCGTAAAGGCAATAAGGAGTCCCAGCAGGAAAAAGGTTACCCGCTTGTCCTCCAACTGTGCACGATCTGATTTCTTTATTTCCACAATATCTATTATCTACTATTTGCAGACTTGTTCACCCGTTTTTGGGGGCCAAACTGCAATATTTTACATTCTCTTTCGTTATTTTCTACGAAAACATTGCAAATTTACGTCTTATTTCTCAAAAAAGCCGTATCTTTGCCAAAGAATTAGATATTTTAAATGAAAAAAGTTGTTTTTTCCATTATATTGACGCTTTTCGCGACAAAAATGGGGGCTCAAGAGAGTCAGACGGGGTATAACTTCCTCCGACTCCCCGTCAGTGCCCATGCTGCCGCCTTGGGAGGCGATAACATCACCTTGATAGAAGATGATGCAGCACTTGCTTTCCATAACCCAGCCCTGCTGGCGTCGGTGAACGACCGTACCCTCAACTTCAACTACATGAACTATATGAAGGGGGTGAATATGGCATCAGCTTCATTCAACCGCATCACCGGAGAGAAGGCTTCGTGGGCGGTATCGGCGCAGTATGTGGATTATGGCAAGATGAAGCAGACCGATGAGAACAACATCCAGATGGGTGAATTCTCGGCTAAGGATATCTGTCTAGCGGGTACTTTCTCCTACCTGCTCAGCGAACGCCTCGTGGGTGGTATCACTGCCAAATTCATCACCTCGTATATCGGTGACTACAACTCCATCGCCATGGGGGTGGATCTGGGACTCAACTACTACGATTCGGAAGAAGAGTGGTCGGTTTCCGCAGTAGCCAGAAACCTGGGTGGACAGTTCAAGGCTTATGATGAAGAATACGAGAAGATGCCGATCGACCTACAGGTGGGTGTCAGCAAACACTTCATCAATACTCCTTTCCGCATTTCAGCCACCTTGGTGAACCTGAACCATTGGGATAAGGGAATCAGAAACCATGCGGTATTAGGTGCCGATCTGCTTTTGGGCGAAAGCCTCTGGGTGGGAGCCGGCTATAACTTCCGACGCCACGATGAGATGAAAATCGTAAATGGAGAAGATGAGACCAGCAGCCATGGAGCTGGATGGTCGTTGGGTGGCGGTATCAATCTGGAGCGCTTCCATCTCAACATCGCCTACGGCAAATACCATGTCAGCAGTAATAGTCTGCTGCTGAATATCGACTACAGATTATAGAATACGGATTATAGAATACTGATTATAGAATACTGATTATAGAATACAGATTTATAGAACAGATAAACTTTTCAGATTTAAAGACATGAAGAAGATTACAATAGCAATTGACGGTTACTCTTCTTGTGGAAAGAGTACCATGGCAAAGGATCTTGCCAAGGAAATCGGATATGTGTATGTAGATACAGGTGCCATGTATCGATCAGTTACGCTCTATGCCCTGCGCCACCAGCTCTTCGATGAGGATGGCAAGGTAAAGGTAGCAGAGTTAGAGGCTGAGATGCCAAACATCCACATCTCTTTCAAGTTCAACGCCGAAACCGGTCGCCCAGACTGCTATCTCAACGGAGAGTTGGTAGAAAAGGAAATCCGCTCGCTGGAGGTTTCCAATCACGTAAGTCCTGTGGCAGCCATCCCATTCGTAAGAGAGGCATTGGTAGCCCAGCAGCAGAAGATGGGCGAAGACAAGGGCATCGTAATGGATGGCCGTGACATCGGTACCACCGTTTTCCCTAACGCAGAACTGAAGATCTTCGTTACGGCAAGCTCTCAGGTAAGAGCACAGCGCCGTTTCGATGAGCTCAAGGAGAAAGGAATGCCTGCCGACTTCGAGGCTATTCTGAAAAACGTAGAGGAGCGTGACTACATTGACACCCATCGTGAGACCTCTCCTTTGCGCAAGGCTGATGATGCCATCACACTCGACAACAGTGAGATGACAATTCCGGAACAGAAGGAATGGTTGATGAAACAGTATCAAAAAGCCACAGAAAAGTAACAAAAAGCTACTCTGTCGAAGAAAGGACAAAGAAAACTGCAAAAATATATTAAAATTTCAGTTTAATATAAAAAAACTGCCATTTTAAAGAATTGACTTTGCAAAAAAACGTCGTTTTATTTATCTTTGCAGACATAATGACAAGGTAGTAATGATATAGATTATAAATTTTGAGTTAATTACTGTTTTTTGAAGGTGATAAGTCCTCGTGAGAAGATTTATCACCTGTTTTTATTTGATGAGATGAATCATCAGATTACCTGTTTCTCTTTATGATAAGGTATCCTTGATGATTTTCTCCTTGCATTCTTCCATCAGCCATTTAGGAGTACTGGTAGCACCACAGATGCCAACGGTATTCACGCCCTTCAACCAATCCATATTGATTTCCTCGGCACTCTCTATCTGATAGCTGTTAGGATTCACACTCTTGCACTCCTTGAAGAGCACCTTTCCATTGCTGCTCTTTCTGCCACTGACAAAGAGGATGACATCATGCTTGCTGGCAAAGGATGCAATGTTTGGCATTCTGTTAGCCACCTGGCGGCAGATGGTATCAAAGCTCTTGAAGGTTGCGCCCTCTACGATATGCTCCTGGCAATACTCGATGATGCGATGGAACTCATCCAGACTCTTGGTGGTCTGGGAATAGAGATAGATATCACGGTTGAAATCCAACTTACCTACTTCCTTCAGATGCTCTACATCCTCCAACTTCTCTACCACGAGGGCATGACTCTCGGTCTGTCCTACCAGACCCAACACCTCGGCATGACCTTTCTTGCCGAAGATGACAATCTGCGCCTCCGGATTGCTCACATACTGCTTCTTGATGCGGCGCTGCAACTGGAGTACTACCGGACAGGTAGCATCAATAATCTCAATATTGTTCTTCTCTGCCAGCGCATAAGTCTCAGGCGGTTCACCATGGGCACGAAGCAGCACCTTCACATCGTGAAGCTCCTTCATCTCCTCATGGTCGATGGTGATGAGTCCCGCCTCATGCAGGCGCTCCACCTCCATACCATTATGCACAATATCACCCAGGCAGTAGAGTGTACTGCCCTTTTCCAACTCCTCTTCAGCTTTCTTGATGGCAGTGGTTACGCCGAAGCAGAAACCACTACCATTATCTATTTCTATCTGCATTACTTTACATTTATTCTAATTACAACTTTGGCATTCTCCGGATCATTGGTAATCATGAGAATACGAGGATGCTTGGCACGCGACTTCTTCAGATCGGCAGCCACGGCTGTCACCTTCATCTTCACGGTCTCTCCCGGCTGAATCTTGCTCTTCTTCAACTGTACCTGCAAGCCCATGGTAAACATCTGCATGCTTCGGATATCCAAAACCGACTTACCCCTGTTGGTAACCAGGATTTCACCCTTCCGCTTCTTCTTGCCGTTGAAGCTTCCCAGATTCAGATCGGTGGTAGAGAGTTCCACCTTCGGTGCCTGTTCCTTCTGCTCAGCAGTCAACTTGTCGAAACTTGGCAGGAGAACGGCAGAAACCACGATTTCCTTCTCTGGAGCAATCTTGTCGCCAGGACGCTCACCCAGATAAACAGAAGTCTGATTCAAGCCGAAATCACGCAGCTTCTTCGAATCCAGCACGAAGGTAATCTCTGCGGAACGGTGAGGTGCCACCCTGGATGGCGAAACCGTCGCCTGGAGATAGTTAGGAAGATGCATGACCACAGGTTCCATCATCTCCTCTGTAGGATTGAAGATATGGATGCGCTGTACCGGACGGTCGCCACGGTTCACGTCATCAAACTCCACCTCCTGGACATCCGACTTGAGTTCGCCAAGCAGTTCATTATATGGACCTGCGAAATCTACCACATTGCTCACTACCCTACCACGCATAGAGAGGATAAAAGGTTCCTCCGATGCATTGCTATAGAGGCATATCTGCTTGTGGAAGGTGCCCATCTGCTTCGCATCATACACCGCCTTGACCAAGAAGCTGTCGCCAGGAGCCACACTGTTCTTCGGATACACCACTTCTGTACATCCGCAACTCTTATACACCTGATGGATGATCAGCGGTTTGCTGCCCTCATTCTTCATCAGGAACTCAGCGGTCACCGGCTTGCGGAATACTACCTGTCCACAATCCACGATCTCGCTCTGAGTACTTATTTTCTGTGCCGACGCAGACACCGCCAACAGCGATGAAAGCATCAATATATTCATTCGTTTCATACTATTCTATTCGTAATTATCAATCCTTATATTAATTATTAACTGTCATCTTATATGCCTCCGTACGACCACCAAACTCCGGACTGTAAGTACACTCTGCCGTGCAGGAGCCCGACTGGTAATCGCCCTTACGGTCAACATAATATTCCATTTCTACGAAATGCTTACCTTTAGATAAACGATCAAAATAGAAATTTGTTGTATTATCCTTAGGAGAAACATAACATTCCATTCCCCACTGGTAACCGCTCAACTGATTGACAGGCTCCAGACAGGCTGCCCGCTTGTCCACAATCTTCACGAAATCGTAGTCACGGTCGGCAGTAATGGTGATGATGACCTTGATCTTATCACCCACCTTCGCCTTCTTCTGGTTTTCAACCTTACGGCTAACCTTGATGCCCGATTCCAGAGAGGCTATTTCGCTAAGCGGCTGCTTGAACTCCGCATACACGGCACCCCAGCTGGTATAATCGCTCTTCTTGTTGATGCTCAGGGTAGATGCCTTACCCGCCTTTTCGGTCTTGACATAACCCAGCGTAGTAGAATCCTGCGGCATCGGCAGCAGCTTGCCATCCAGTTTCAGAACGGCATTCTCAGCCTTCCTGCTCCAGTTGCTCTCATTGCCCTTCATAAAGGCGTAGACGGCATCCACGGTATTCACTGGCGTATCCCAAACCTGGGTGCGCTTCGACATTAGGAGCCAGCGCTGCATCTCCTCGATGGTCTGCTGTTTGCTAATAGCAGACGATGCTGATGAAATAGCAGCTATAGACTGAGCATCCAAAGCCTGCAGAGCCTCGATGGCAGCCACCTCCGTTGGAATCTTATAGTTTCTCCAACTATAGTACGCCTTGCGAGTATCATAATATCTGCCCATATCCTCACGATAGACGGAATATTCCTCCATGCTCTTCAAGTAGTCGGCAGCCGTCTTGTAATCGTAGTTTAGGGCGAGTATCACAGCAGCCTTCGCCTTGCCATAGATGGTCAACGAACCCGTCATCTTCTTCAGTTTTCCGAGGAGATAATCCATGTCATTCAAAGCAGGAGCTTTGAGTTTCACACAAGTCCCATCCATTGCGACAATATAGAGATAATGCAAAGCCATCTCGCTAGGATTCACCTTGTGCTTTTTCTCCTCCTGCTTCTTCATTTCTCTCACTTCCTGGGCAGTCTGCCAGGAGAGATAATTGATGGCGGAAGTCAGCATCTTGGCGGTGGATTTCTGAACACCGGCAACGGCATTCAGACGAACCATCATTTCGGCTACCGACGTTGTCATATACCGGCTGCCCTTCATGCCCTTCCACCAGGAGAAGGAACCGTTAGGGTTCTGCAACTTCTTCAGTTTCTCCACCTGATTCTGCAGACGAATGGTCTCCTGAGAGAGATTCTTCTGAGAATGATTATCCAAAGAGAGAGTCTTCTGGATATGGGTGGTGATGGTATTGGCGTAGATGGCAGACATCAGCGAAATGGCATCCTCCTCATCCGGATTGCTGATAGACGGCAGCGCCTTGACCATCAGCCAACTTGGATTGTTGGTATATTCCACGGTCACCTTTGCATCCGCTGCGCCCTTCGCCTGCTTGCCCTCCTTGTTTAGGAAGAGTTTGCTCAGGTCGAAGTTCTGCTCACCCTTCTGATGCAGGGTGATAGGCAGGGTGTTCACCACGAGTTCACGGTTGCTCAAAACCGGCAGATAGTGCTGTTCGCCATCGCTGTAGCCATTACCGGCAGCCACCACCTTATTTATATATACACCTTCTTTCAATCCCGATACATCAAAGGAGACGATGGCTGAACCCTCGGCATCTATCTTATAGCCCTGGGTCTTCTGCCAAACCACCTTGTTGGTCTCCGGGTCGATAATCTGCATGCGGGCGTTGCCGCTCACCTTCTTATCAGAAGTATTGGAGAGCTTAGCCACGATGGTAGCCTTATCGCCTTCACGCAGGAAGCGAGGCATGTTAGGCTGTACCATCACGGTTTTCTGAGCCACAGCCTCATCTACCAGGCATCCGTTTCTCATCTCCTTGTCGTGCGCCAAGCCCATAAACTTCCAGGTAGTCACGCTCTCAGGCAGGGTGAAATTGATAGCCACATTGCCCTGGTTGTCGCTCTCCAAGGCAGGATAGAAGAAGGCGGTCTCGTTCAGGTTTTCACGAATCTGAACCTTGTCGAGGAACTGTCCTGCGTCTGAGCCTGAACCGCCAGCAAACTGCGGCATCTCCTCTACTACATCAAAAACCTTGTTGACAGATGGAGCAGCCGCTGCAACACGAATCATATTACTCCCACGAGTTTTCATGACTCTCCCTTCTTCCTGAACCAGCTCGTCTTTCTGTATACGAACAGACTCAACGGTTCCGCCAGAAGAACGTTCCAACTTGCTCAGTTCCACAGCTTGCATATAACCATAATAGCTAAAGTATTTGCCATCAAACTGATCCACATCCAACTCCTTTTCATCATAATACTTGGTAGGATAAGTACCAGCCAATCCCATCTCATAATACTTCAGATTGCTCTTCCAATAGCAGTCTGGCAACCACTGGCTGAATCCCAGTGACATTTCCCAGGTATGTTCAGCCAACTGGTCGAGCGACTTATCATAAAGCACACTCATCAGCTGTGCCTTGGCTGGCTTGCCGTCGGGAGTCGTAATCTGCAAGGTCCACTTCTCCTTCTGTCCCGGAGTGAGACGGTCGCGGAAAGTCTTCCAGGTGATGTTCAACTTCTTCTCCGGCAAAGGACGGGCGATGCTGATTTTTCTGGTATAGCATTCGCCATTCTTCACGAAACTATAATTAATCACCACACCCGAAGCATATTCCGGCTTGTAGGTGAATGGCAGGGTAACGATGCTGTCGCCCAACTCCCAGGCACCCTTCTCCAGCAGTTTGTTGCCAGCGATGATGGAATAAACGATGTGCGCTCCGTTTTCAGAAGAACCCACCTGCACATATACCGGTTTTCCATCACGCGGGAAGGTCTTCGCCGTCTGATAATACCATTCAGTGGTTGGCTCCATCGGATGGGTATCCTTGATGCTAAAGAGGGTGAACTTCTGCTGCAGGGTGTCTTGTCCGCAGATTGCCTCCATCTCATGCACACCTGATGGCAATACAGCCATAGAAATCGGCGCATTCGCCTCGGCATCCTTCCATTCGCCCTTGTCGATGCGGTACTTCAGGTTGCTGGATATCTCCATACCGCTGGCATTGCGGTAAGCAAAGGTCACCGTCTTCAGACTGTCTGTCTCAATACGCTTAGGAAGATTCACCGTGAGGATGGTTGGCTTGGTGCCCAAAGGCAGACTCATCACGCCCTCGTGGCTCTCACCACTGATGTCGGTAACGATGGCTGAGACCTCGAAGTTGAAGAAACGGGCGATGCGCATGAAATCGCTCCTATCAGCCTCGTCTTTTCCTGACAAAGAAGCCTCCAGCGGAATCTCCACGTCGAAGGTTCCGTCCTCACGAGTCACGCAACTGTCAGTCTTCACCAACTGTCCGGCAGAGCCTGCGCCCCACCACCAGAGCTGGTTTCTGCGAGTCACCTGATACTCCACTTTGGCGCCCTGCACTGGTACACCGGCGTAGGTCTTTGCCGAAGCCTTCACCACTACGGTGTCGCCCCAGTTATATTTCTCGTTCACCTTCGGGAAGGTAATCTCGAAGGTTGGACGCTTGTATTCCTCCACACGGAAGGAACTGTTAGCTCGGTTATTCACGGATACATGATACATACCTGTCTGTCCACCTTGAGGCAATTCGAAATCCACAGATGCCGTACCATATTCGTCGGTTGTAGCCTTCTGCTCAGCCACCTGCTTCCAGTTGGCATCCCTCAGGATAAACTTCAGTTCCATGCTCTTTCCCGGCACACTGGCATCCAGGCCTTTCTTCACGATATAGGAAACGGCAGTGGCATGCACCTTCTGGCCCGGACGATAGATGGCACGGTCGGTAAACAGCTGATATTTCGTTTCATCATCCTTCTTCTCGTAATAGCGGGCACGTGAGAGGTAGATATCCTTGGCAGGCGTAAACTTGTCATTGCTGGTGGAAATCAAGACGTTTCCATCCACATTCTTGAAATAAGCCTCGCCCTGGTCATCTGTCGTCATTCGGGCATGAATGACTCTCTTGAACTTGCCCGTCTTGTCGTCATAGTTTCTGTCATAGAGCACTATCTTCGCACCAGGAACAGGTTGACCGTCGGTAGCATTCACCACCACATAGCGATGCCTGTCATCAGGCAACTGCTGGATCATCACCGCCAGATTGCTGACATAGAAGAGTTCTCGCTGCGGAGCAATGCCTGTATTATCCGAAGTCACCTCCATCAGATAGGCACCCAGCGGCAGATTGCCACCGATTTCGATGGAATCCTTTACCTCTTCGTAATCCGGACGACCATAGTAGTTGCGGCTGAAATCCTTCTGATGCAGCTTCGTGGTCTTCTTCAGGAGCATCTTATAGGTTGCCTCATTCTGGGCATCATATTCATTATCCGCTGTGATATTGAGACGGGAAAGCCGAATGTTCAGATTCTGAAGATTGCGCACATTCAGATGCACCCACTTCTTTTCCGAAGGGCGAAGCACCAATGGCATATCCTGCACCTGGAACATAGGTTCGGTGAGGCGCTTCTGTGCATTTCTCAGCACATTCATTCTCGACCATCCGCCCCATCTATTCAGTGCATAGTTGATATAGTTGAGCTTATCCTGCGGTTTGGCATCGGTAGCACCTTCCATGAAGCGGAAGTGCTCCACGGCAAGTTCGCCTGCCTCCGGAATATCCTGATAGACGTGGATGAGCGAGTCGATGGTATTCAGATACTTCGACTTTCTGACCTCTCTTACATCATCCTGGCGGTATTTCTCGATGAGTTTGTAGGCACAGAGACAAGCCGCACCCCGATTTTCCACCTTATTATAATAGGTGTACATCAGCAGATACGCCTCCTTGCTGTCTGCTTCGAAACCGATGAGATGCAGCAAATCGTTCTTGAACGAACTGCCATCCACACCCTTCAGCGTCAGCGGCACATACCCGGTAGAAGCATTTC
This sequence comes from Prevotella sp. TF12-30, assembly GCF_003436715.1. NCBI lineage: Bacteria > Pseudomonadati > Bacteroidota > Bacteroidia > Bacteroidales > Prevotellaceae > Prevotella > Prevotella sp. TF12-30. The sequence goes on from NZ_QSQJ01000001.1 coordinate 113,312, forward strand.
TGGCAAGAAGTTCAGGCTGCTCCAGGGCTTTCTTGAAGAACTCCTCGCTCTTCTTCCCATTCACCTCCCTATACACCTTACCGAGCACGGCATATCTCACAGCCTTCAGCACGGGATCTTTCGCTTTCAGTGCTTCCGTTTCCATCCGCTTCACGTTCGGTGTCAGCGAGTCGGGCGAAATCTCTCTCCAGAGTATAGCTTGCCTTATCTCAGCCGCCAGCAGCTGGCCGTAGTCTTTCGCCGCCGTAGCCTTGGAGATGATTTTCTTCATCACCCCTATCTCGCTCTTGGGCTGATCCTTCTGAGCGATGATATCAGCTTGTTTCCACAAGTTGTCGTAGGTTTGAGCCGTTGCTTGCAACATGGCAAACACGGTTATGAGGAGTGTTATAATGTTTCTTTTCATAAGCCAATTGTATGTTATGTTAATCGCAAATTGTTAAACATCTAACTTTTCAATGCAAAAATACAAAAAATATCTGTTTTCTAACCTATAAACTGAAACTTTTTATTATCTTTGCACCAAATTCATGCAAAAATTCTAAAAATAAACATTAAAAAAACAATGGCAGAGAAAAAGTATGGTCATTTTGATGACGCCAATCGCGAGTACGTGATTACTGACCCAAAGACCCCATGGCCTTGGATCAACTATTTGGGTAACGAGGATTTCTTCTCGCTTATCTCCAACACAGCAGGTGGGTATTCTTTCTATAAGGATGCCAAGTTCCGTCGTCTCACCCGCTATCGCTACAATGGGGTACCTATGGACAACGGTGGTCGCTACTTCTACATCAAGGATGGCGATACCGTCTGGAATCCAGGCTGGAAACCATGCAAGACGCCACTCGACAGCTATGAGTGCCGCCACGGCATGAACTATACCCGCATCACGGGCAGCAAGAACGGCGTAGAGGCAAGCGTTCTCTTCTTCGTTCCGCTCCACACCTGGGCTGAAGTCCAGAAGATGACGCTGAAGAATCAGACTGCGGAAGTAAAGACCCTCAAGGTGTTCTCCTTTGCGGAATGGTGCCTCTGGAATGCCGCTACCGATATGGAGAACTTCCAGCGCAACTTCTCTACAGGCGAAGTGGAGGTAGAAGGATCTACCCTCTATCACAAGACGGAGTACCGTGAGCGCCGCAACCACTATGCTTTCTACACCGTGAATACCGAGATTCAGGGCTACGATACCGACCGTGAAAGCTTCATTGGACTCTACAACGAGTTTGCCGAACCGGAAGCCGTGATGGAAGGCAAGCCACGCAACAGTTTTGCCCACGGCTGGAGCCCTATCGCATCACATTATATAGAGGTAACCCTGCAGCCGGGCGAAAGCCGCGACCTCATCTTCCTTCTGGGATACGTAGAAAACGAACAGGACAAGAAGTTCTCTGCCAAGAAGGTGATCAACAAGGAGAAGGCGCATCAGCTCATCAAGAAGTTCGATACCACCGAAAAGGTGGATGCAGCCTTTGCTGAACTCAACCAGTACTGGGATAACCTGCTGAACATCTTCACCGTGAAGAGCGGAAACGACAAGTTAGACCGCATGGTGAACATCTGGAACCAGTATCAGTGCATGATAACCTTCTGCATGTCGCGTTCTGCAAGCTTCTTCGAGAGCGGCATCGGCAGAGGCATGGGCTTCCGTGATTCCAACCAGGACCTCGTAGGTTTCGTTCATCAGATACCTACCCGTGCCCGCCAGCGCATCATCGACATCGCCAGTACCCAGTTCCCAGACGGCGGCTGCTATCACCAGTATCAGCCGCTCACCAAGCGAGGCAACAACGACATAGGTGGCGGTTTCAACGACGACCCTTGCTGGCTCATCTTCGGAACCGTAGCCTACATCAAGGAGACGGGAGATTTCTCCATCCTCTCCGAGCAGGTACCATTCGATAACCAGCCAGGCAGCGAGGTGAGTCTCTTCGAACATCTGAAGATTTCGATGAACCACGTCATCAACAACCTGGGTCCGCATAAGCTTCCACTCATCGGCAGAGCCGACTGGAACGACAGTCTGAACCTGAACTGCTTCTCCTGGGATCCGAACGAGAGCTTCCAGACCACCGAGAACAAGGGCGAAGGCAGCAAGGCAGAGAGCCTGATGATTGCCGGACTGTTTGTTGTTACCGGCAAGGATTACATCGCCCTCTGCAAGCAGCTTGCCAAGGAGGCATCCAACTGCCGCGAAGGAGAGATAGCCGGACTTGCCGAGGAAGATTACCTGGTAGAAGCCGATCGCATGCAGCAAGCGGTAGATGCAATGAGCGAAGCCGTGAAGCAGCATGGCTGGGACGGCGAATGGTTCCTCCGTGCCTACGATTTCTTCGGCAACAAGATAGGCAGCAATGAGAACGAGGAAGGCAAGATCTTCATCGAGAGTCAGGGCTGGTGCACCATGGCTGGCATCGGACTGGAAGAAGGCCTCTGCGCCAAAGCACTGGATAGCGCCAAGGAGCGCCTGGAATGCGAGCACGGAATGGTGCTGAACAACCCAGCCTACACCACCTATCATGTAGAGATGGGCGAGATTTCATCCTATCCTGAAGGTTACAAGGAGAATGCCGGCATCTTCTGCCACAACAACCCTTGGGTCATCATCGGCGAAACCGTTGCCGGACGTGGCAATGATGCCTGGAACCATTATACCAAGATTCTGCCAAGTTATGTAGAGGAGAAATACCAGACCCTGCACAAGGTGGAGCCATACGTCAACTGCCAGATGGTAGCCGGCAAGGATGCCGCCAAGCCTGGCGAGGGCAAGAACTCCTGGTTAACAGGTACAGCCGCCTGGATGTGGTACACCGTATCTGAATTCATCCTCGGCATCAAACCGGATTACGAGGGATTGAACATCGACCCATGTCTGCCAAGCACCGCCCATGAATACGAGGTTACCCGCAAGTTCCGTGGTGGCGAATACCACATCATCGTGAAGAATCCTGAAGGCAGGGAGAAAGGCGTGAAGCAGATTACCGTAGATGGAAAGGTCATCGATGGCACCATCGTTCCTTGCCTGGAAGGCAAGCACGAGGTGATTGTACAAATGTAATCGATTAATTCAAAATAATAATGAAGAAAATTTTATGCTTTGTGGCAGCTCTGGCTGCCACAACTTTTATCACAACAACCAGTACAAGCTGTAAGTTTGCACCCGACCAGCATGACGGCGATACCGTAGCCGCCAGTGAGTTTTATCCGGAAGATACCGCTGCCATTCATGCCAAGAAGATGGCAAAGATGGCGGCTGTCAAGGCAGGCAAGGATAGTGTAGGCATCTACTACATAGGCAGTGGTTCCACCAAGGACATCATCCAGCTCGTCTCCTATCCATCCCGCCGCGATACAATGATATACAGCAAGACCCGCCATATCAAGGTAAAAGGTAATGCCGATATCAACCACGTGGTTAGAGTGGATTACTACCTGCTCAACGGCAAGGATTCATTAGTGAAATATGTGGAGGAAGTGGAGCTCAAAACAAATCATTGAGCACCACTTCATTCTGGGCAATGCCCGAATACATATTCCGCTGAAGACCATAACTGCTGATAAATGTCAGCTGTATCGACTTTCGGGTCTTCGTTTCCTCCATAAAACGGACGATTTTGTTTCTCAGAATCTTCTCGTAATCCTTATTGATGGCAAACTCACTTTCCGAAAACTTCATTTCGCAAAGATTGATGGTATTGTCACCACGCTCTATCACCATGTCTATCTGGGCTGCCCGCTCCGCCGATCCGGCATCACTCTTGCTTCGCCAGGAATACAACTGGGTAGCCACACCAGAAATTCCCAACCGCTGCTTCACCTGGTCGATATGATTCATCGCCAATATCTCGAAAGAGACTCCAGCCCAGGCATAAAAACGGGGCGTGCGCTGCAACTTACTCCAATACAGAAGATTACGGAATGAACTATCGCGCAGGAAACGGAAATAGAACAAGGTGAAGAAATCTACCAACTGATAGAGAGACTTTCGGGTGGAGCAGCCATAGTTGACATACTTTCTGATGAAACCGCAGGATTCCAGATTGTCGAGAATCGTGGTCAACGATTTGCCCGACTTCATCCCGGTGGCATCGGCTATTTCCGAGCGCATCATACCATAGCCACGCTCGTTCAGGCATTCTACCACCTTGACGTATGCCTCAGAATCCTTAAACAGAGAGCGATAGAGAATCGTAAACTCATTGTACAACTGACCATTGGGATTGAACAGCAAACGGTCTATATTCTGAGCCAAACTTAATCGCTCATCAAAAAGGTTCAGATAATATGGGATTCCTCCCAATATCATATAAAGTTCTGCCAGTTCATATCTGGACAACATCATCCCCTTAGTCTTCAGGAAAGCTTCCGACTCCCCAAGAGAAAAAGGCTGCAGGAAAAGGCGATGGGTAAGGCGACCATAAAGTCCACCATGGTTATTGATGAGTTTATCCATCATCCAGGAAGTGGCAGAGCCACAGACAATGAGAACGATGTCGCGACGTGCCGAAGCCCATCCATTCCAGAAATGCTCCAAGGCTGAAATAAAATTAGAACCCGCAGTATCCATCCAAGGCAGTTCGTCGAGAAAAACCACCTTGCGTTCTATCCCGTTTAAAGAATCAAGATAAGTGATAAGCATTTCGAAAGCATCGAGCCAGTCGTGGGGAACAGAGGTTACATTCCTGTCGTAACGTCGAAGCGTATAAAAGAAATTTTTCAACTGCTCCAGTGTGGTTCCTCCCGCCAATCCTGATGTCTGAAACACCATTTCCTGCTCAAAATATTCGCGCACAAGAAACGTTTTCCCCACTCTGCGGCGTCCGCATACAGCCACAAATTCCGACTGCCTTGACTCGTAAATACGCGCCAAGGTATCTTGTTCACTCTTTCTGCCTATGATATTATTCTTCATCTTCTTATTCTCCTGCTTTAATTTCTAACCATCTGCAAAAATAGCAAGAAAAAAGCAATTATTGGCTAATTCTTATATAACTTTTAGCCAATAGCACCTATTTTTAAGTATTATTGGCTATAATGAGCGGCACATTTAGCCAATAACAAAAAAACTCAGCACAAAAAAAAGGCTAGCATGCAAAAACGCACGCTAGTCTTTTTCGTATTTTATCTAACCTGAATTTCAAATCACTAAATAGCCTAAGTCTATAACAATAAACTAAGCCTAAAATTATAAACTAATCATAAAATCCCGGCTGCTTGTACTCTATGCCCAGCTCATCATCCACGGTAGCGATGACGCCCTGAATCTGGCCCATGGCAAACATGCGGCCCAGGAGGGTGTAACCGGCATTGTGGCCGTGGTTGCTCTCATCAAACACACCGCCTGGCTCATCGGTAAAGGTCATACCGTGATCCACACGCATCGGCAATCGGCGACCCGAATTGCACTTGCCTTCCTGCTCTGCCTTCTCGAAGATGCGGCAAAGCTCTATCAGATGGCCACGGCCACCCAGGTGAGAAGCCTCGGTGAAGTTACCGTTAGGGAAGATGTAGCAGGAACGCAGGTGAACGAAGTGGGTGCGGTCGGCAAACTGCTTTGCCATTGCCACACAGTCGTTGTGCTCGCCGGCAGAGAATGAACCTGCACAGAAAGTCAAACCATTGTGCTTGTTTGGCACAGCATCGAGCATCCACTGGATATCCTCGGCACGGCCGATGATTCTTGGCAAGCCGAATACAGGATAAGGAGGATCGTCTGGGTGAACGCACATGTTGATGTCGTACTCATCACAGATAGGCATGATAGCCTCCAGCCAGTACTTCATGTTCTCCTGCAACTTCTTCTTGTCGATGCCATCATAAAGCTTCAACAGGTCGCGGAACTTCTGGACAGGAGCAGAATCGCCCTCGCTGAAGTTACCCGATACGAAACCCTGGGTCTTGATGATGATATTCTCTACCAAGGCATGATCCTGCTCCGGTGTAGAAGTCTTCTTGATTTCATCAGCCTCAGCCACGAGGTCTCTGCCCCACTTGTGCTCCTTAGAGAACTCAACCCAATCCTCACGAGCGCCTTCACGCTGCAGGATATAGATATCAAAGTAGGCAAACTCGCCCCAGTTCATATAGAGGTTGTTGGCTCCGTTAGGATTCTCGTGCGACAAATCGGTGCGTGCCCAGTCCAGTACCGGCATAAAGTTGTAGCAGATGCACTTGATGCCTTCCTCACCCAGGTTTCTCAGACTCTCCTTATACACCTCAATCTGATGGTCACGGTCAGGACCGCCGTACTTCAGGGTCTCCACCACTGGCAGAGACTCCACTACGCTCCATTTCATACCGTAAGACTCGATATACTCCTTCAGTTCATGAATCTTCTCACGGGTCCAAACCTCGCCCAGAGGCACATCATGCAGTGCAGTCACGATACCCTCCACACCTATCTGTTTCAGTTGGGCAAGCGTAATCTTATCCTTCTTGCCAAACCATCTCCATGTTCTTTCCATATAATATATATAATGTATTGATTGAATCAAAAAAATGAATTATCTTGCAGCCACATACTTGTGCAGCGTCTTTCTTACGGCACCCTTACCGGCGAAGAGCTCCTTCACCATGCCCTCAATCTGCTCACCGAATCCAGCTTCGTAGAGATCCAGACCGAACACATCCTTGCGGGTATAGAGCTTCTTCAGGCAGGAATAGTCCTGATCTGCCTTGCCCACCTCCAGCGGAGCCACGATGGTCTGCAGTTCTGCCAGCAATGGGTCAGAAGAAGGCTCGAAAGGCTTCAAGTTGTCATCCAGCGCCTTCAGATAACGGGCATAGCCAGCCAATACCAGCGGAATCAAAACCAGATTGCTCTTGTCGAGACCACGGTCGATATACTTCTTGATGGTCTCACCGAAACGGATAGAGAGCTTCTGACTGGTATCGGTAGCGATGCGCTGAGGAGCATCTGGCATGAAAGGATTAGGCAGACGCTTGTTGATCACGGTGCCGATAAACTCGTATGGATTCAGCACACCTGGATCTGTTACCACAGGCATCGCCTCGATATAACCGATCTTCTGGATAAAGGCACGCAGGTCCTCATCTGCCATCTCGGCAGAAATCAGGGTATAGCCGAGCATGCAGCCATAGATAGACATCGCCGTATGCAGCGGATTCAGACAGGTAGTCACCTTCATGGTCTCCACCTCATCCACGGTCTTGCGGGTTGTATAGAGTGCACCACCCAACTCCAATGGCGGACGGCCGTTGTTATAGGTATCCTCGCACACGAGATACTGCACTTCCTCTGCATTCACGAAAGGAGCGGTAAAGGTATGCTTCTCGGTGATGATGGTATCATTGTCCTCGAAACCATCCTCAGCCAGCATCGCCTGCACCTTCTCATGAGGGCGAGGCGTAATCTTGTCGATCATAGACCAAGGATAAGTCACCTTCTTGTCATCGTTGATATAATCCAGGAAGTCAGCCTCCACGATGCCATCCTTCACCCAGCGCTCGGCATACGCCTTCACGCCCGCCTTCACGTGGTCACCGTTGTGAGAGCAGTTATCAGTTGACTGAAGGGTAACCGGAAGCTTGCCCGCCTTGAATCTCTCGTAGAGGAGTGCGGTAAGCTTACCCATGGCGAAGACTGCATCGAGACCACGAGCCAAATCGGCATCATTGAAGGAATAACCCTTCTCAGTAATGGTAAAGGTAACCATCTGCAGACTCGGTGCCTGGAAAATCTGAACCAAGCGAGCCCAATCCTCACCAAACTGCTTGTCAGCCTTCAGACTCTCCGTGATAGAAGCGATGACCTTCTTCTCGATGGTGCCGTTAGACTGGAGGCTCACCAGGAGCGAGAGGTTATGGTAAGGGCGATAAGCCTTGTCGATGATTTCGTAGTCGAAGCTTTCCGCCACGATGACGCCACGGTCGTACTTACCGGTGTTGAGAGCATCGTTGAGGATAGCGGCAGGGAACGCACGGAAGATGTTGCCTGCGCCGAAGTGAACCCAAGTAGGCTCATCGTGAGTCTTCTTGGCAACTGCTGCAATATCATAATGAGGAAGCTGATAACCTTTAGCTTCCCATTCTGCAGCCTGAAAGTTTTCAGAAAGAATGTCGTTCAGTTTCATACTTTTATATTTTGATGTTGTTTTATGTATTCGCCTACAAAAATACGAATAAACATCGAATCTCCCTCACATTTTCGCAAGAAAAAACAAAAACTGAACGAATAGAAATCTATTTTGAACAAAAAAGCATCCCCCACCCTTACATCAAAGTAAGAATGGGGGATGTTCATTCAAGATACTATTTTCCATTCCAGGCAGTTCACCTCGTCCTTCAACGAGAAGTTCAAGCCTATCTTCACCACCTTCTTGCCGCTCATCTTGAAAGCATCGGCATAGTGTTTTGCCTCTATCTGGGCGAGAGCCTCCTCGGCACTCTTGTTGAATTTCAGTTCCATCACATAGATGGTGTCGGCAGTCTCCAGCGTGATATCGATTCTGCCCTTTGCCGTATGCAGCTCCACGAGGATATCATAGTTGGTGAGCAGGGCAAACATAATGTAGAGCGTCTGCTGCCAATGTCCCTCGTAGTGGGTATTGTCGCAGTAAGGCACCGTCTCCAGAAAGTCGTTCAGCAGGCAGAAGGCAGCATCCATATCCCCCTTCTTTACCAATACCGACATCTTGGCGATGGTCGTGTTAGCCTTCGCCGACTTGTCCGTCAGATAATGAGGCAAGAGACTTCCATATAGCCCCACCCTTATCTCCTGGTTAGGCAATGCCAACAGGTACAATTTTGTAGGCTTGTCATATCCCTTGATGGTGACATACCCGCTCTGATAGAGCAAAGGTACGATGGTGGTCATCGTTTCGGTGGGGGCATCAAAGTCCTTCTTGCCCACCTCTATGGCCTCGCCAAGGTCTGCAGGCAGGAATTCATACTTTCTCATCATATTGATGAGATAGGTAGGTGTGCCCGATCCGAACCAGTAATCATCCATTCTGCCATCAGCAAAGCAATTCAACAAACTGTAAGGATTGAAGACATCAGGCGATGGCCAGCAGAAGTGATAACCATCATAATGGTCTTTCAGCTCCTGGATGGTCTCCTCCCTGTTCAGTTCCAGATGCTCAGCAAGAGCATCGATGTCATCGCTCATCTGGGTCAACATTTCCTCCTTGGTGATGCCGCAGATACCGGCATAAGGCTCGTCCATGCTCACATTCTTGATATTGTTCAGCTCACTGAAGATGCTGAGTTGCGAGAACTTCGTGATGCCCGTCAGGAAGACAAATCGGAGCAATGGCTCGCAATCTTTCAAGGGACTGTAGAAATTGCGCATCGTATTGCGCAAAACATCGAGTTTTTCCTTCTCATGCGCCACATCCAGCAGCGGAGCATCATATTCATCGATGAGCACCACAGCCTGCTTGCCAGTCTTTGCAGTAACTGTTCTTATCAAGTTGAGCAAACGAACGTTTGGGGCTGGAGAATCATAATCCACTCCAAACCTATCCTCATTTTCCTTCAATATATATAAGAGGTATTGATCCAGCTGTTCCTTCTCCATGTGTTTGCCTCCAGCCAGGCTGAAGTGCAGCACGGGATAAGTATTCCACTCTTTCTCCAGCTCCTCAATGACAAGTCCCTTGAACAGTTCCTTCTTGCCTTCGAAATAACTCTTGAAAGTGGAAACCAGCAGCGACTTACCGAAACGGCGAGGTCGGCTCAGGAAGAAATACTTTCCATCTGTATGTGTCATACGATAGATATATTCCGTCTTGTCGATATAGAGGTTGTCCAACTTGCGGATTTCCTCAAATGTCTGAATTCCTATAGGATATAATTTTCTTGCCATAATCAAACGCTATCTAATGAAATCTATTTCAGTTTGTCTTGCCTCAAAAAGTCAGGCTGACCAGACTTCAAACAGATTAATTCACAATTATACTTTCTGCGGAAATCAACTTTCGCTCTTTCAACAACAGACCTTCCTGTGTTTGCAGGAATTTTATTTGCAACAATCCTAGCTTTCGTCCATTTCGTTCTGTTTCGAGCAAACAGGGGAAAAGATAATGTTGCATCAAGCTGTTTCACAGCATGAGCCACATCAGAACCTTTCAGTTCAACAAACACACTTACTCTTTCATCCGTATCGGTTGTTGCAACAATAAGCTTGTCACACTTGTCCTTATCTGCACCTTTTATAATGTTATCATCTACTTGATAAGCCACACAATCCATCGGAGGAACAAAGTTCAGCAAATAAACTGTCGAACGCTCCTTCAGACTGATTTTCGGACATTTTCTAACTTCCTTTTCTGCCAGATAACCTGCCAAAAAATTATTATTCATTGCCATATATCATCTCATCAAGTTCAGAAGATAATTCAGATATTTCATCAGAAAGAGAATCAAGATAATCACCCATGATAAAATGGTATTCATCATCCACGATATTCTCCATTTTTCCTTCATCCGTCATGCAGTATGCCGAATACCATGAAATCGGGATTGCATATTCCAACATATCCCCCATTTTCTCATCCGGCATTTTTTCCTTAGCCATCGCAGCCTTCATCAGCACATTCAGAGAAGTCAGCACATACGGACTATGTGTGGTCATAACCACATAACTATTTGTCCCCGACTGATCATAAGCCTTCTTGATATTTTTCACAATCTCCTTCACCATCGCAAACTGCGACTTCGGGAACAGATTTTCCTCTAGCTCCTCAATATACAGCTGGGCGAATTTATATCTATACATCTTAGTTCCCCTAATCACATCATCCGCACTGATTTCCTTATTCTCATCATCAAGCACAATCTTTGCCACCAGACTCGTTAAATCAGTAAGGCTCGACTTAGGAATCTTCCCCACCTGTCCGGTCACATAATCCACAAGTACAGCCAAAGGCAAAGCCGACTGGATACCGCTGGAAGCATAAACAGGCGCTATCGTTCTGCCCGCTTTCTCCAACACGATTCTGTCAGTATCCGTAACATTATCATAATAATATTTCATATTATCATCAAAGGGAATCCTCAGCGGATGCTTGATATCATATTCCTTCTTCGCCTCCTGGTATTCCAGGAGATAATTAAAGATCGAATCATAATCAGAGGAGCGATACACCTTATCAATGTTCTGGATAGCCGAAACCAGATTGCGCTCCGAAGGAATAAAACTCAGTTTCGCATTATAGCGTTCAGTTTTGAAATTCGCTTTCTTTCTGATTTTCACATTCGCCTTCACGCCATTCATCTCGATGGTAAGGCAATCACCATCATAAAAGATATAAGAATCGGCAATAAAGAAAGCATCATCGAAACGATGAAACTTCTTCAGCTCTTTCAGGAAGCGGCCATAATGAGTATATTTCTTCAGCAGATTCTCGCCATCAAGCATGATTCGCTTTTCTATCCAGCGACAGAAGCACAATATTTTCATAAAGGTACTTTTTCCCGAAGACTGTTTACCCACAATAAGCATTACGGCAGACAAAGCGATGTCTCCCGTATCAACAATTGGGCCTATATTTTTAATTCTTACCTTAGGCATATCTATAATAATGAATGTTCAAATGCAAAGTTACGCAATAAAACTCAAAAATGCACTTCTTACTTTATCTTTTTATATATTTTTACACATTACACCCATATAACCTTTTCCCCATAAAGCACCACTTCCACCCCCCACAAACGCAAAAATCCCGGCCCAGAGATTCCATAGAATCTCCGAGCCGGGAATATCTTGGTATTTATATTTAGAGAATTATATTTCCTGTTTCGACCTTCTGGTGTGCAGGATGACATCCAGGATAAGGTGGAACACAATCCATACCACGATGTCTATGCCCAGGATATACGTGATGTTCACATCCCCTATCAGCGCCACGTTGATCAGGATAAACATCAGCGAGAGCAGACAGATGCTTACCATCACCTGTCTCACTTTCAGCCCACATCTCAGCAGCTTGTGGTGGATATGGTTCTTGTCCGGCAAGAACGGGTTCTTCTTGCATCTCAGTCGGTGCCCCACCACTCTCACCACGTCGAGCAGCGGCACCAGCATGGTGGTAAACGCCAGCACCATGTTATAGTCGCTCACGGCACGGGGATGCACATCCACCGTACTCAGGTGAATCATCAGGAAGCTGATGATATATCCCAGCGACAGCGAACCCGAATCACCCATGAAGAGCTTCCTGCCCCTCATCTCGTTTCCAAACACATTATAATACCAGAACGGGATGATCACACCCAGTGCCGAGATACACAGCAGGGCATAGGAGTGCAGTCCCAGCCAGACATGCAGCCCCGCCAGAGCCACCAGCGAGATGGCACAGAGCCCCGAAGCCAGACCGTCGATGCCGTCTATCAGGTTGATGGCATTGGTAACATACACCACGATGAGCACGGTAAACGGCATGCCGAACCATGGTGAAACCTGATACACCCCGAAGAGACCGTCGAGCGACTTGATCCATACGCCCGAAGCCACGAGCAGACTTGCCGCCAATATCTGCACCAGGAACTTCTTCTTATACCCCACGCCGATGAGGTCGTCGGCAAGTCCCACCAGGAAGAGCATCATGCTCCCCACCAGCAGGGCGAGGAACTCATAAGGCACTTCCCCCTGCATGGATTTGCTGTTATATCCCAACAAATAGGCTATCAGCATAAGCCCACCCATGGTAATCAGCATCACAGGGAAGAAAGCAAGACCACCCAACCTTGGTATCGGCGCATGATGCACCTTTCTCTCGTCAGGCATGTCAAACAATCTTTTCTTATGAGATATCAGAAGAATATTAGGTAGCACCATCATGGCGATAGCCACCGCCACGATGAATGCACCTATCATATATAAGTAAATGGTTTCCATAAAAAGGGGATTAGATATGATAAACTCCCTCCAGTGGACAGATATTGAAGCAATCCATTACCACCTTACCCTTGAGTTTATCCCAGTTCTGCTTGATATGGTCGTGCTTTACCATGATTACCACCATATCAATATCCTTCAGGAAGTCTTCGAAATTATCAAACTGATTCTCTGCAATCTTATGATTCTCCAGGAAAGGATCATAACACTTCAATGGTCTAGCCAGATGTCTTTCCTGTGCCTCAAGGAGCTGCAAGGTAGGCGACTCACGATAGTCGTCCACATTCTCCTTATAGGTCAAGCCATAGAGACCTACACGACGGTTGTCTGTGATACCGTTCTCCTTCATGATTTCATAGATGCGGTTCAATACGAAGGTAGGCTGCGAATCATTGGTCTTCATAGACTCGTCGATTACCTTAGCCAACTGAGGGTAATCACCCACCAGGAACCAAGGATCCACCGAGATACAGTGACCACCCACGCCCGGACCAGGCTGCAGGATATTCACACGAGGATGCATGTTGCAGATTTTGATGATTTCATACACATCCATATTATCATGACGGCAGATACGAGACAACTCGTTGGCAAAGGCGATGTTCACAGCTCTGAAGGTATTCTCCACCACCTTGGTCATTTCAGCCGAACGGATATCCGTGACCACGATTTCCCCCTGGCAGAAACTCTTGTAGTACTCCTTCACCTTCTCGCCAATCTCCTTGGAGTCAGCACCGATGGTACGATTGTTATGCAGCAGCTCATATACCATATTACCAGGGATGATACGCTCTGGAGCATGCACCAGATTGATGTCTTCACCGATAACGAAACCATTCTCCTCTACCACTGGACGGACAAACTTGTCGATAGTACCCGGACTTACGGTAGATTCAATGACAACCGTAGCACCCTTAGGGCATACCTTCATCACATTCTTGATGGCTGCAACAACATAGCAGGCGTCTACTTTCTTAGAAAACTTGTCGTATGGGGTAGGCACAGATACGATATACATATCCGTCTTCTGATACTCTGTGGTAAACTTGATACCAGCCTTCAGCGCATTCTGGAAAAGTTCATCCAGTCCATCCTCCTTGAAAGTAGTATGACCAGCAATCAAAGTATCCACCAACTCCTTGTTATAGTCAGTACCAATCACCTCTACACCGTGTGCAGCCATCATCAAGGCTGTAGGCAAACCGATGTAGCCTAAACCTATTACATTAATCATATCATTTAATCTTAATTTGTTTTACTTTTATTTATTCAGCGAGTATCTTCACGATTCTCTCGCATGCCTTACCGTCTCCGTAAGGATTCACAGCCTTCGACATCTTTTCGTAGGCATTTTCATCTTCCAGCAGGGTGCTTACCTCATCCATTATCTTCTGGTAGTCGGTACCTACCAGGTGAACCGTTCCGCTAGCCAAAGCCTCCGGTCTTTCTGTGGTATCACGCATCACGAGCACAGGCTTGCCCAATCCTGGAGCCTCCTCCTGAATACCGCCAGAGTCAGTGAGTACGATGGTAGCCTTCTCCATCAGATATACAAACTCCAGATACTGCAGCGGCTCGATGAAGAACATATTATCCAGGTTGCTCAAATCCTCACCAAACACCTCATGGATAGGCTTTCTTACATTCGGATTCAAATGCATTGGGTAAACGAAATCCACTTCCGGATACTTGTTCTTCAGATCCTTGATAGCAGTCACCATGTGGATGAAGCCTTCACCGAAGTTCTCACGGCGATGACCGGTAATCAACACCAACTTTCTGCCGTCAGCCAGACGGTTCACATCATAGCCAGCCTTCTTGAGAATCCCCTCCTGCTCCTTCGCCAAAGAGTCATCGTTCTTCAACTTATTCACCACCATGTGCAGGGCATCAATCACAGTATTACCAGTTACGTAGATCTTTCCCTGCGCTTTCTCTTCCTTGAGATTGCTTTCTGAAAGAGGAGTTGGCGAAAAGTTGTAGTTGGCAATACGGCCAGTAATCTGTCGGTTCATCTCCTCAGGCCATGGCGAGTAGATGTTGTGGGTACGAAGACCAGCCTCTACATGACCTACAGGAATCTGCTGATAGAATGCAGCAAGGGCGGCAGCTGTAGATGTAGTAGTATCACCATGTACCAGTACCACATCAGGCTTGCACTCCTTGAACACATCTCTCATACCTGTCAATACCCTGGCGGTAACATCATACAAGTCCTGTCCCTGCTTCATGATATTGAGGTCGAAGTCAGGCTTCACTTCAAAGATGTTCAACACCTGGTCGAGCATTTCCCTATGCTGACCTGTTACGCAAACGATGGTTTCAAACTCATCGTTATGCTTCTGAAACTCCTTCACCAGTGGGCACATCTTGATGGCCTCAGGTCGGGTTCCGAAGACTAACATTACTCTCTTCATATATCTATATTTTCTTTGTTATCAACCAATATGCGAACTTCACAAGATGAATCTGTCGCTTGATTCTCTTAGGTTCCTTGATGAGTCGATAGGCAAACTCCAGGTTATGGTTAACCCACCATTTAGGTGCTCTCTGCACATGCCCTGTATAAACATCGAAGCTGCCTCCCAACCCCTGAAAGATTGCAGGATGGCACTTTTGGATCCTCTCCATCAGCAGTTCCTGCTTAGGCGATCCCATTGCCACGAATACCACATCCGGTTTCTTTCTTGCTATATCCTCTATCAGCTTCTCTTCAGCATACTCCTCTTTCAGATAACCGTTACGATAGCCCACGATGTTAATACCAGGAAACTCTTTTTTCAGTTTCTCTACGGTCTCCTCTATCACAGCCTGCTTTCCGCCTACCAGATAGAAAGTCTTTTCCTGATAGAATCGCTTAACAATCTTAAGCCAGAGTTCGCATCCCGGAATCTTACAGGCATCCTTTACACCATTCTGCTTCAAAGCCATCATCGCTCCCGCACCATCACAATAGCCCAGGTTGCGGTTGATAATACTTCTGGTTTGCGTGGTGGCATGCAGAATCTTCTCGGCATTGATAGCCACAAGAATTCCCTTGTGCTCATCCACATAATTCAATAATTGCTCTTCCGAAGTAAATGGATATACATTTACCCCGTTCAATGAAATTGTCTTCATCTTGTTATTTTGAATATATATCGTTTTTCGTTATTTCTCCTCATTATTTACAACACCATCATTAAGAAAAGAATGCATTTTCTACAATATGCCTATATTGATTGAACATGCGAGTATCTTCAAAATATTTCAAATACAGATTTCTAGAGTTCTTAGAAAGCTTGATATATTGTTCGCTACTAGGAAGTGGCAAAGTATTCAGGGTGTTTAATAGACTTTCAAAATTTGAACAAACGAAACCATTGAAGCCATCTTTATTCACATCAAGTACAGGTTTTATATCATTCGTAATTAAAGGCTTACCTAACATACAGCCTTGAACTAAAGATAAGGGTAATCCTTCATTTTTAGAAAAGAGCATTACGTAATCATAATTTGGCAATTCCTGAATCATATCAATAAAGCCAAGATACTCAAAATGTTTATCATCTTTGATTACTCGCAAAAGTTCCTCTGCTTGTTCACCTTTTCCAGCAAAACTGATTTTAATATGATCTTTAAGCTTACATTTTAAAAATTTAGCTAATTCTACTTGTTGCTTCACAGAACAAATACGGCCTGCTAACAACACTTTAACTTCCCCATCTTCCTTGGTCTGCTCAGATTTCTGATAAAAATCTTTAATTCCATTAAATACGACATGGACATTTTGGGGCTGTTGCCAAAAATAATCAACCAAATTTTCTTTAACCCCATTAGAAACTGCAATAATATTTTTAGGAAGCCAGGAAAGACACTTTAAATTTGAAAACGTATTATGAGCTACATGTATAATATTAAATGTTTTCCAGAAAGCAATTATTCGGAAAATCTCCAAAAGCGTCGTATTCTTTCTGTGGTGAGATAAGAAAACCGTATTGCAAGATGCATATTTAAACACGTTACGCATAGAGAACTGTTCAAAAACAGCCTTATTCTTATAAACTGCATCAATTTTACTCAAAGGCGTATCAGTCAATACTATTGGCTTATCTGTTTCATTCAAAGCATGAGCCAATTGCAAGGTAACATCTTGCGCTCCTCCTTGATTAGCAAAATTAGAATAAATAGATATTACACGATATTGATTATTCATAAGCATATTGTTTTACAACATTAAAAGCATACAAGAACCAAGCTTGAAATTCTATATAAGGTATTCTATTCATACCATAAATAAATCTTTCCGGATACATATATCCTTTCTTTTTATTAAAAAAACAGTCGTACGAATAACTCAATAGCTTTGAAACCAAATCAGGACGTGGATAAAATTTAGAAAAGAAAATCAATGCTTCGGCAATATCTCTTCCATCCGTTTTTACAAACAACCAAGTATTATGTGGCATATATCTTTTATCATAGCGCTTTGGTATGAGATATTCTCCTTTATTTTCAAATAAAGAAAGATAAAATTTAACCCCTTTAGAAATCACATTTTTTATTTCAAAATCAAGAAATTCTTGAACTTTACACAATGCTTGAAGTATATAAGCCTGATGGAAACAATCGATAGTAGCTCTTTCAGGCTTAGCTGCATAAAACCAGCTACCCTCCTCGTTCTGCTTATTACATATATAAATAATGCCACGCTTGCCCATTTGTGTATATTCATTAATCTTATATTTCATTCCAAGTTCTATCAAAAAAGAACTTATAATAGCACTAGCATTAAAAACTTCCCTTTTTATATGATGACCATATCGAAAATAAATGCCATTTTCGCCATAATCAATATATCCCAATTCATTTATCAGATATTTTGCTATAGAAATTAATATTTCCCTTCGTTCTTGTTCGGCAACAATGCCCGATTCATCTTCAAGCAAGAACTGTCCAAACCAAACAGTATTCAACGGGGTTGGATCATCCTCCGAATCTTCATACAAGCTTATGGCAATCTTAATACCTTGCTTCAATGCAAAATTATCAACTTTGGGGGACTGAAGAGAAAGTACCCTATCATATATCTTTTCTAAGACATTAATATCCTTCTCTATAGAATAAGCCTTTAATAAAGCGACATTTACCTGAGGAGTTATGGGAAACAAATGTCCTTCCTTCAACTTCATATTACGAACATTGATAGGACACAATCTAAAGAATGTTCTTATCAAAACGTTTATTTTCTGATTATCAACAAAAAGACAAGTTGGTACATCATTACATTCTATATAATTATAGTCATGTTTTACTAACCAACTCTTTATACCAGAAATCATTTCGTCCAAATAGACTTTATTCATGATTATTTTCTTTTGTTATTTCGTTAACAATTAATCTAAATTACCCCCCATAACGCTGGAGAGGTGTATCAAGAACTTGAATTTTCCTCGCTTGGTATATACTAAATCCGCCTCTTTCACCAGATTGATTTTAAAGTCAACATTGCCCTTACCAATTCGTCCTAACACATTATTTTCAACTGTCTTTTCATCCTGTTTAGCAAAACCTTGATCTGGAACAATATTTACATTTAAGAACCCGTTATTTTCTTGTACAAGTTGACCATACTTTACATGATTCACCCCCTTAAAGATAAAACCTAATCTCTTAACACGACTACCATCCTTACAAATCAGGAAATCTTCTTTACGTCCTTCTATACTTTTCACTATTGTCTGAGGACTATCAGTATTTAACTCGGCTATTTCTATCACATCATTTGAACGATATCGGATTAAAGGAAAAGCCTCATTGGTCAATGAAGTACAAATTTCGCCATCTTCCAAGTATTCATTAATACTATATCCAGGAAGCTCATAATATCCCTGATGATTAAAAGCTTCTTGTAGATATATGGTCTGTTCGGTCATACCATAATTATCATAGATTTCAGTACCCAACTGCATTTCTATCAAATGGCGCTGATAGTCAAGCAGAGTTTCACTAGATGTAAAGGCTACAGGAATATGAAGTTTCAATCCAGCTTCCTTCATACACAGAGCTAAAGTATAAAGAGAGCTAGGATAACCCTCAATAGCCACTGGTTGATGCTGTATAATCATATCATAATAAGCCTTCACGGTATCCTTATTAATGCAATAACTGGACAGATAAAGCGTATTACTAACATGTACCTTCATATGCATAGTATTCCTATCTAAATTACCACGCAAAGAAACCAATGGCTGTCCATACTTAAAACCGTTCCTCAAACGAGCGGAATAAGTATATGCCTGATTCCACCAGATAGAACTCCAACTACTGTAAACAGTCAGCGGAGTACCTGTAGTACCACTAGTATGTCCCGCCATTACCTGCCATTTAGGAACTGTCAGCATTTCCGCTGCATGCTTCTTCACCATATCTTTGGTGATAACCGGCAGTTTCTTGATATCATCCAGGCAAGTGATATCCTCCTTCTTGATACCTGCTTTAGTATAGAGTCGATGATAGAAAGGAGACTTATCGTAAGCTCGGCGGAAAATATGCAGGAACCGTTCTTCATTACGCTTCTTCAAATCCTCATTACTCATCTCATACATAGCATCAATACGCTTGACATATGGTTGAATAACAGGATAACAACGCAAAAGATATTTGGCTGTTTCTTTAATATATTTCTTAAGCATTTTTTTCTAAAATTGAAATATAAAATGATTTTAGTTTTTTTTCTATTTCAGAGATATAATATAAATTACTCTTAGCTATAGAGTTTTCAGAGAACGTTAATCGTAAATCCGCATTTTCTATAAGTAATTTCATTTTTTCAACTAAAGCTTCACAATCACCAGGAGTTACTAAAAAGCCATTATTATTATCTACAACCTCAGGTATTCCTCCAACATGAGTTGAAATTATAGATGCTCCATAACTCATAGCTTCTAATATAGAGATTCCAAAAGACTCAACATAAGATGGTTGTATGTAAATATCAGTATTCCTTAACAATTCTGCTTTATCATTACCTTTTACAAAACCTAGATATTGTACAAAATCACTTATACCATAGGTGGCTATTTGTAGAGTTAATCTTTGCGCCTGCCCTAAACCTCCTATATAAAACTGTATTTTTCCTCTAAAGTAGTTTTGATTTTTCCCCATTATATCTATGACATCAAAAATACCTTTATTATCGTCAATGGTGCCAAGGAAAGACAAAACTACATCATTAATCGTTTGACTTTTCTTAATAACATTTGGTTTCTCTATAAAATTAGGAATAACAATGGTCCTATCGTGAATTTCATAGTGTTTTACCAAGTCCTCTATATATTTAGATACACATACCACATAATCGACTTTCTTATAGATTTTTTGTAATTGCCGTTTATGCTTTTTACATATTTCTTCAAACGCACCTCCGTGTATATGCACTATTGTACTCTTCCCTAAGAAGTGTGCAATATAAACATACCATTTTTCTCTTCTTAAGAAAGTAAATGTGGAAGTATGGATATGCACTATCTTTATTTTAGTACCAAAAAGACTATAACAAATCAGTAGAATTATTGATTGTACAAAACAAAAGAACTTTATTATCTTATTACCTTTTCTAGTACTCTTGATAAAATTAAATCTCTCAAAGAATCTAGAATAGCCATTTAACAGGACAGATATTCCTCCATTACAAGGTCTGTAATCTGTTCCTACAGTCAACACATGGCCCGATATTTTTTTATCTATCATTGTGACTATTTGATTAATTAACGTGTCCAATTTTTATCGGACACTAATGAAACTTATTATTTTATTTGAAACCTGATGAAGAATCAAGGCTGCAGGGATACTCAATACAATAGAAAGACATCTATAACTGCAAGCAAACAACCAGCTTTCTCCCCAAAACTCACATAAATATTTAGCCAAAGGAACCATCAGACTTTCGTGAATCATATATAGCTCCAATGTTATGCACCCTAGATATGCCAACAATCTTTTTCCTACAACAGGCAAGAATTTAATCATTTGTATAACTGACAAGACTAATGGATATACAATAATCGTATAATAGCTTTTCCGATATATCCAGAAATCATGATTTTTAAAAAGAAGGAAACCAAAGCATATAGTCAAGGTGACAGCTGCAATAATTTCAAAAGAAACAAATCTCTTTTGAGTAGTAAATCTATCAAACCCAAGACACATACCCAAGAAAAAAGCAGGAATCCTTACCATAAAGATTCGGATATTTTCAAGATTTTCGCCTGCTACGATACATACCAACAAAAGAAGACAGAACATAAAGATCTGCCCCCCCATAGTCATCTTTCTTAACCCTCTATACATTAATGGAGCTAACAGATAGCATAATAGTATCATTGTTATAAACCACCAACCGTCCATTGCTCCATGAATAACAATGTCTAGATTAGTTATTTTCCAAAGAAAATCTTCTACAGAATCTACCTGAAAAGCGAAAAAAGGAATTGCGATCAAAAGATACGTAGGCAATATACGGATTAATCTTCTATTATAAAAATGATTGATTGAAGGGTTTTTCTTCAGGGAATGATACATACTAAAACCTGAGAGAAACAGAAAAATATCAACACCACATTCACCAAAAGGCAATATGCCCAAATGAAACAGCATAATAAGAATGATTGCAAATCCCATTAATTCTGTACGAAAAGATTCAACCGCATACCTTATTCCATTTACTTTTATTACTTCCATAAAATATTATAAGGCAACATATTTAAAAATGCAAAATACTACTAACTGTTTTTAGCCATTTCCATACGCCCCACACCTTCAACAAATCACGATGATATTGACCTGTCAGTGCATATCTAGGCAAAAGGAACAAATCGTCTCCCAATTTTATATCTCTTTGTTCTGTAGTAAAAGCCAACTTATAATGAAGTTTACAAGCATCCACCTCACGAGATGTCAAAGAACCATTAGGATAACTAAATGCGAAAATTTCCTCACCTGTTATGCGTTCCAAAACTACTTTTGAATCATTCAATTCTGAATTCAATACATCATCAGGCACATGGGTAAGAATTGGATGATTTACGGTATGAGATTGGATGCTTACCAAAGGATGCCTAGATAACATTTTAACTTCATCTACTGTTAAAGATGTTCTTGGTATAACATTACGTTTCTGCATCTCAGAAAGTTGTGAATAGAAATCGTTATAAGACAACTCTTTAAACTCATTCATTTTCTGCACTCCCCTCTCTTTGATAACAAAATCCCACCAATAATTGCCCGACTCTAAAGGGTCAGTAGAAACAAAGATACAAATAGGAATATTATACTTTTCTATAATAGGTAACAATTGCAGATTTGCTCTTCGTCCATCATCTAAAGAAACAAACGCTAACTTTTCAATAGCCTTCTGTTTGCTACTCAAAATTAATAACAATTCCGAAACATCAATAAAACGATACCCTCGCTTTATGTAATATCTAATCATTCGCTCAAAACCGTCAGGTGATGGAGCATGATAATATAAAGACTTAATACTGTTCATCATAAATTATATTGTTGTTATATTCATTATCTTGGTATATTGATGCAATCAATATCATCATAAGGGGGATACATGCAGTAGTTGAAGTATAGGCATGACCTGCAAATATACCATGAAAGAAGAAAAGAAGTAAAGCAATTACCATCCATATAGATAAAAGTGTCCATCTCCTCATATAATTAATCAGAGCTGGTAAAGGATATAACAAAATTAAGGTTCCTAAAAAATATCCATAAAAACCCCATAATGTTAAATGATCAACTTCTATTTGTTTCTGTTCTATGGTGCCAAAAAAAATATAACCTACTCCATAATATAGTTTTTCAGGTCCCACTCCAAAAATCATATCTGCTGTATCGAAAGTTGATGAAAATGCATAATACGCATCAGCCAATCCTTTTCTTGCTGACCCAGCAAGAAGTTTATGAACATTAAATTTATTCATCGTATAACTATCTGTTTGAGTTATACGATACATTAAATATATGATTAATGGCAAGCCTAAACATAACAAGGCATACCTAAATAAATAGAATGTCTTAGAATACTGATATCTATAAACGAATGGAATGAGTGTTAATATTGACAAAATAGCAATAGTTCCAATCATAATAGCAGTACTTCCAATTAACAATGAAACTATAATAAAAGGAAGAGAGTATAGTACATATTTTATAGTTCCCTTTTGCATCAGATAATACATACAAATACAAAACGAAAGCAGTATGGAGAGAGATAAATCATTACCTGCTGTAAAAAGCCCCTTTGTACCATATCCAAAATCATCACCATAAGAATTTGCCCCGACTCCTAAAAAGGCTGTTACACAAACAGATGTAGACAGAAATAATCCATAATACATTGCATAATGTAATAGTTCATCTTTATTGGTTATATTTCGATAATACCATACAACAGAAAAAACGAAGAATGGATAAACCAACCTAATCAACTCATTAAAAAGAACAGTTAACCCTTCTAAATGACTATGAACAACCCAACTTACCATGTCTATAGACAAAATTAATGCAAATATCAAAAAGCATAATAATATCTTCTTCTGCCTAAGTACATACGGTAAAGAAAAAAGAATGATTGCCCCTTTATATATTAATGGGAAAACTGGTTCTATATTCAAGAACATTCGACAGTATCCATTGAACATATCAACAAAAAGGCTGATTATATATACAAATACTAAATATCGTCTAAAAAAAATCATACCATTACTTATTTTTACTATCTTTTCCAGATAGAATTTATTTATTTTGAGTAAAGTGTTTATATATATGTCTCAAACGACAAGAAACACTAATGATATTTGTAGCTAACAATAAATATATTAAATTAGATATTGAAACAATGCCTAGCGAAACAAACAATAGCATAAAAGCAACATAAAAGATGGTTGCTATTATCGTTGAATTTCTTACTTCTTTAATTTTTCCTAATACTCCCAGATATGGAAAACCTAATATATCATTCGGAACTCTAACTACTAATAAAAGTAAGAATAAATTAAATGCAAATAAAATATCATGTAGTTCTGTTTTAATAAACAAAGGTATGATAAATGGGGCGATAATATATATACCTACAATAATCAGCAAATTGATTGCTATTATAGATAGTACCATCATATTAATCTTACCAAAGGCTTTTATACGAGAAAAGTAAGGATAAAAAATATCCTCTATTAATGGAGTTATCAATGAAGTATATACATTATGTAATTTTTCAGCAGCAGAATATATACCAGTAACAAACTCCCCGCACACTAATCCCAATATGAAAGTATTTGATGTTTGATAAATACGTGTCAAGAACATAGAAGTAAAAAATGGAAAACTATCCTTGAAATAGTAGAGTATATCATTAACTGAAACATGTATATATGTGAGCTTATACTTCTTTACAGCAATACTTAAAGCAAGAATTCCAGACAACACTGTTTCCAAAGCAAAGAAAAACATTACCCAAATATTATCTTCAGGCTTCTTTACAACTAGAAAAATAGGTAGTATACTTATACATTTAACTATTAAAGATACTCTTGTTACATATTTCACATCCTCCATAGAGCGAAAGAGCCAATATGGTGATATTAATATACCCATCAAGCGAACAAAAGCTAGAAGATAAAGAACTTCATTTTTTCTAAACTCAGGTATAATAAAGACAATAGACAAATATACCAAGAGAGAGAGGAATGCCAAACAAAATTTGCAAGAAAGAATGCTATAAAAAGTCAAACTCAATTGCTTTTGGTCATTTTTGTATTTAACAACATGTCGAACATTTGAAAGGTCAAATCCCCATTCTTGGAACACCTGAAAATAAAAAGAAAATGCAATTGCAAAATTTATCAGTCCATACTTAGCAACCCCTACTGTTGCCAACAGATACGGCATCAGCAAAAAAGGCAATAAATGGCTAAAGCCATACAGCAAGAACTGATTAAAAATATTACTAAATAGTTTTGACTTGATTACTCTTGAAAATATCATTTTATTTACTTCTAATCAATTTCCAAAATATTTAACTTAAAGTCAGTATCATCCATAACTGCCTTATAAAACTTAACATGCTTTAAATTAGGATTAGCTTCAACAACATGTTTTACCTCCTCTATTACAGCATCATCAACCTTGCATCCAAAAATAACGGAAACCAAAGCTGATGGTTTAAAAGAATATGCCTTATTAGAATCTTTCATAATTCGTATTTCTTCTTCATAAGACCATTCCAAATATTTAGTACTCATCAAGGTAATAACATACTCTTTATACTTATCTTCCTCTGAAATATCTATCTTTGGATAGGCATCCTGATAATGCACGTTTATAGGAAAAGTAAAGAACCCAGGATCCTTTTTTACATCAAATTCTAAACAAATGCCTGTATGACAATCTGCATAATGAGACCACATTAATAAATCGGCATTCTTTTTTGAAAAACAACAGATGCCATGTTTATTCATAACATTTCCTACTGCATCCTTAAATTTTTGCAAAAGATTAGGATTCGCATTCAAAGAAGCCACAACATCCTCTTTCTTATAATTAAGAGTCTGTCTCTCTGCCATAGCTTCTGCAAATTCCTTTTGAGATCCAATAATTGGAGACAGTTTGCAATCAAACGGATCATTAAAATTTTGAGGGGCACTGAAATATAACTCGCACTTGCGAAAAATATCTAATGTATATTCTTTAGATCCATCCGATAAACTTCTATACTTATATAACTGTCGGGGCAGCTGACCATCGTCAACCATTTTTATCACTTTTTCTTTATACATATCCATTTCTTATTATTGAGTATAACCCCACTAAGATAAGTAAGATTAATATTAAACATCTTTTTGACTATTTCTAACAATACAATTGGTTCGTATCGGAAATTTAGGACATAGAGTCCCTGCCAGATAAGAATTGCTTTTAGGGTATTCTTACCTGGATATTGATTGAGTAAAACTTGTTTTGAAATTAATATTATAAGAGTTTTTTCTACCTCTCCGTCTCTCCTGCAAGGAGAGCTCCACATCCTAACCAAGCCTTCCCTTCTCAGAAGGGAAGGATGTAGCTGGCGACGCTATAGCTCTGCCAGAGTTTTGGTCAGCCAGCGGAGCCTGTGCCCTAAAGGGCTGGCTGAGAGTGCTTACGCAACAGAGTTGCGATTGTTTGTCGCCTAGCGGAAGACTTTATGGCTATACTTTTTTATCGCAATTGCTGATTGCTACCGAAACTTATGGATTCCATCACAAAGCATTGATAATTCTTTCTGAAAATAATCTATATCAGGAGATATGTACCTCCTCTAATAAATTCAAAATATCCTGTTCATTAAGGTGGTCGTAATTGTATTTGGATAAATGACCATCACGCTTGATAAAAGCTGCAATTTGATGAGGAGCGATCGTAATACCAGCTAGGTTCTTTCCCTCTGTATAATCTAAATATAAATAGCCTCGGGCATCAGGGAACAATACCCAATTTACCAACTCCTTATCTGAGGATAGCATTATGACTCTACGAAGGAAATCTTGTATTCCAGAATCGATAGAAACACTGTTTTCTCCATCCCAGCCCTCTTTCAGCAAAGCTAATTCTTCCAAACGCTTGAGCAGCTTACCCTTGATTAGAGTCTCTGATTGATTAGTAAGATTAGACAGAAATACCAAACAGTTATATAATGCACTCTGGTCATTCGTGGCATATACTGCATCCATTACATGATGGCGCAATGTCTGTATATCCGTATTTGGAGAAATACAGACTCCCACAGGATCCGCTACCAAACTTGGCGCTGCCTCTGGAACTTGATATGATTTTGATTTACCCATAGCTTTACCATCAAATTAAAACATGCTGCAAATATAAGGGAAATATCTGAAATAGCCAAGATATTTCCGGTTTTTAACACATCAAGAGGAGTATCTTGTCCCACAGATTTCACCTTCTTAATCGGAACTTATTATCTGCGTGTACCCTATTTACCTGTAACTTTGTATAGACAGCACGTGCAAAAGATGTAAAGAAAGGAATTACAGATAGTTACTTTGCGTTTTTAACACTTGAAAATACTGGTTTTCCGGATATATAGGGTACATTCCACTTACCCTACATCCATCCAAATCTGCGGGATGAATCTCCGTTAATCCAACAGGCGGTTCAGAATGAGATTCAACTCCTTCTCTGCCTCTGCCAGCAAAGCAGCCTGATCTGACTCAGAGAGCTTCTTGTACTCAGACCCCGCAAAATAATGAGGAAGATACGACTTCACCCACTTCTTTACCTGCAAGAATGTGTCAACATCCAGATGCACATCGTGATTCTTGTAACTCTTCAGCAGATGTACCGGAATCGCAAAGCGCTCGGTAATCTCCTCCTTGCGCTTGGGCCAATGCTTCTCCTCTTCAGTAAGCGTATTCTCGAACTCATCATCGTGATACTCCTTGGTTACAAACTTGTGAAACTTCTCGATGAAAATACCTACACACTCATGAGGAAGCATTTTTTTCCTCAGACTTGCCCTGGAAATCCTTGATTCCCTGAACAATCTCATTTACTTTGTCCGTAAAGAACATTTTCCTTGTTTAAAATTTAAAATTTGTAAATATGCGCCATTTTTGACGCACTGAAAAAATATCTTCAATTCTTATATCTACCTTTGCCCCCGTAAACGATAAACAGTCTGGTCTAAAAATCAATCAAACGACTTAGAGACTAAAAGACTCTGAAAGCAAATAAGAAGCAAATAGATCAAAATTCTTAAACATTAAAAGATCATGAACACAAACAATTCAACCAGCGAGGAAGTAGAAGAGGTTCTGCCCTCTTTCTTCTGGACCATCGCTTCAAGCGAAGGTCATCAGCTTATCAACAAGGATGAGCTAGTAAGAATCATCAAGTTCGATGAAATGACCAAGAATCACACCGAACTCTATCGCAAGCAGGTGCCTATCAGCAAGGCTCTCGCCGACAACACCAAGCTCATGATGCCGGGCATCACTGCCTCGGCCCTCATGGACGGACAGGGTAAGCAGGTGGCCAACATCCTGAAGCCTACCTACTGGCTTGCCGTGGATATCGACAAGATTCCCGACGAGAAGATGCAGGAGGTGATCGCAAAGGCCGACAACGACCCATACGTGATGGTGAGATACGTCACGGCAAGCGGTCACGGACTCAGAATCCTCGCCCGCTACAAGCCGTTTGACGACCCGGAGGTTACGGCGGTGGAACTCTTCGACGTGGTGGTACGCAAGGCGATGGATTACTTCTCCATCCTGCTGGGCGTGCCTGCCGATGAGAAGTGCTGTGACATCACCCGCATGTGCGGCCTTGCCCACGACCCTACCGCCTACTTCTGCTGGAACTCGAAGCCTTTCGAACTGGAGTCCAAGGACATCAAGAGACTCTACTTGAAGAAGTCGATGGCTGAGAAGTATGAGCGACGCAGCAGCCGACGCAGAAAACCATCACAGAAGATGGTGAGCCTAGCCAAGCACATCCCTACCATCGACGAAGCTGCCCCAGCGATAGAGAAGCTGCTGGAAACGTGGGGAAAAGCGTTCGAGCCTAGCCGCCACAACGACTATGTGTATAACTTCGGACTCACCTGCCTGAAGTACGACATCGACCAGAAGGAGGCTACCGACTATGCCGACCAGCACTTCAGCGCACAGTATCCCAAGACGGTGAGTGTGATGAACCAGGCCTACAAGCACCAGGAACAGCGAGGCACCTGGCAGTTTATGCGAAAGGGCGAATCATACGGCAAGAAGCCATCCATGAAGATGTTGAAGCAGTGGCTCAGCATGCGCTATGAGTTCCACCGCAACGAGGTGACGGGCTACTACGAGGTATGCAGCCGCGACGTGATCAAGGGCAAGTTTCACCGCTGGACCCGCATGGACGACAACATAGAGAACTCTCTCTGGATAGAGATGGAAGAGGATGGACTGCAGACGCAGCAGCCCAGGCTCCACTCCCTCATCAACAGCGACTTCAGCGAGAAGTACAATCCTCTGCTCGATTATCTCACATCTCTCCCGGCATGGGACGGGAAGACTGACTACATTCAGATGCTTGCCGACCGCATTCACATTGCGAATACGGATGGTGCCCACCATACCCAGGAAGACTTCAGATACTTCTTCAAGAAATGGTTTGTAGCCATGGTGGTGACCTGGGTAACGGATACCGTGGTAGGTCAGACCATCCTTATCTTCGTGGGCAAGGGCGGTCTCTTCAAGACCACCTTCTTCGACAAGCTGCTGCCTAAGGTGCTGCACGATTACTTCATCAATGAATCTACGGCAAGCTATACCGACAAGGACTTCATGGAGGCAATGGCGAGCAAGGCGCTGATGTGTCTCGACGAGTTTGAGACGGCATTCGGCAAGAACCTGAGTGCCTTCAAGAGCTGCGTAACGAAGCTCTTCTTCTCCATCCGCCGTCCTTACGACAAGTACCGTACGGAACTGCCCCACCGTGCTGCCATGTGCGGCACGAGCAACAGCGTGCAGATTATCAGCGAGGAAGAGAACCGCCGCTACTCACCCTGGCTCATCGAGTCGATCGACAGTCCGATAGACCATCCCATCGACTACCTGCACGTATATGCCCAGGCTGTGGCCCTGGGTAAGGAGGTGATGGAGCGCCAGCGCAAGCACGAGGATGGCTGGGTATTCTGGCTCACCACCGAGGATATCGAGGTGATGCGCGAGCACAACAAGATGTTCATGATCTCCAACTATATGGAGGACCAGATTCTGCGCTACTACCGCGTGCCTGGCAAGGACGTGGAAGCCAGATACATCAAGTTCCGCTATTCTTCGGAGATTCTGGAGCGCATTGGCGGCTGTCCTGCCCTGAGCCGGTATATCTACCAGCAGAACCTGGCAAGTACCCTGCTGCGTCTGGGTTTCGAGAGAAAGCGCAGATCGAAAGGCATGGGCTGGTTCGTGATAGAGAAGGAGGTGGGCGAGATGAACACAGATGCCATCGTATCGCCATCGGAATGGGAGGACGACCGGAACTGACCGGCTTACGCCCCATAAGTGACTTACTTTTTGCGGTAAGTATCTTGGTTTTTCCGAAAACCAAGATACTTATCATCTCTAACCCTTCAACTCATCATATAGAATGCAGAACGAACCAGAAATCAGATATTATACCAAGCAGGAGATAGCCCTGCTGTATTTTCCGGACTCATCTCCGGAAGTAGCCAATGCCCATCTGAGAAGATGGATCCAGAAGTGTACCCCACTCTACAGGAAGCTTCTGGAGGTGGGTTACCGGAAATCGGACAAGGGATTCTTTCCCCGTCAGGTGGCCATCATCTTCGACTTCCTGGGCGAGCCCTAGAATCCGGGAAACCGGAAAAAGTGAGAAGATGGCAGAATATGGCAATAAGCGTGAGGATGCATCAGGAAGTGTGAGTTGCGGCTCCCGAATGTCGTATCTTTGCATCGTGTTTCATTTAAAACGTTATTGCTTATGCTTTTGTACACTTTGAAAGAGAACAAGAATGAGAAGTTGCCCGATGCCAAGGGCTTGTGGTATGCTTATGCCATCACTACGCAGATGATGGGCGTGGATGGTCTTGCCGCTCACATGTCGGGCCACAACACTCCTTTCTCCAAGGGAGCCATCAAGGGTATGATTACCGACATGGCTTTCTGCATCAAGGAGCTCTGCCTGCAGGGTATCTCGGTGAAGATCGACGACCTCGCCATCTTCTCCATCGGCATCAAGAACAAGATGGGTGCGAAATCTGAGAAGGAATTCAGCATCGCCAAGAACATCGAGGGCTACAAGCTGAGAAGCCGTGGTACCGGCGAGCTGGCTGCCGGCAACCTGGATGTGGAAGTGAAGAAGGTTTCCTCTCTCCTTGCCAGCGAGATGCAGGTTCCGGGAGTAGATGATCCGGGATCTGGAAAAGATCCGGGTTCAGAGAGCACTCCGGGATCAGGGAGCAATCCGGGATCAGGGAGCAATCCAGGCAGTTCTACCGATGAAGGCAAGACCGACCAGGGTGGTGACAACGTAAACTTTTAAAGTTCTGAGAGAGGGATAAAGCCAGGATGGCGTCAGGGATATTCCTATAGCTACAAGGGGGCTGCAAGCATCCATGCTGAAGCCCGAAAATATCTAAAATACAGCTATGAAAGGATATTCGCGAGTCCTGACTCATCTTCTTTTGCGGCGGATTGCAAATCCGCCGAAACGGTCCGCCACTAGACTTTCCCCCTTTTGTTTCGGTGGATTTGCAATCCACCGCTTTCAGTCAGACTTGTTATTAATTTCAATTTTTCCATACTCATGAAAAAAGAAAGCGTCAAGAAGATCATTGATCTCATCATCACCATTCTCACTGCCGTAGCATCAGCCTTCTGTGTTCAGTCCTGCCGAGGTTAGGCGATGGAGATCGGTGCCCACGAAATCGTACATGTTCCATTTCAGGAGCTGTCGGCACCGCTTCTGCACCCGCTCTCCATACTGACCGCGGAGACTGTATAGATTGCGCTGGAACAGGATGCCCTGCGCCTTGAGAGCCTCGTAATCTTCCTTCTTCATATAGAGGTAACGCTCGGGATGAGCCAGAATCGGGGTATAACCCTTGTTCCTGATGCGCTCCAGCAGTCCACGGAAGTTCATCGGTGGGGCAAAGATGCTGGTTTCCACCAGCAGGTATTTCTCTGCCAGGGGCAGGAGATTGCCAGCCTTGAGGCGGCGCTCGAAAAGGGCATCCAGCATGTTCTCGGCTGCGAGATGCAGCTGAAGGGGCTCTGCATCGGTCGCAGAAGATGGCTTCGCTCCTTCTGCTCCTGATGCCTGACTTCCAGGATGTCTCTGGGCAAAATCCAGAAGATACTTCTCCTTGAAATCTTCGAAGACCCGGCGGAGTTCTTCAGGCTCATTCGGAACATCTTCCATGATGTGAGGGGTGAACCAGACTTCATGGATTCCGCTTGCTTCGTAGATGCGAAGCTGCTCCAGGCTCTTTTCCGGGTCCTGGAAGCCATCATCCACGCCAGGGAGTATATGGCAATGGTAATCGATGCCATCAGGGAGACTGCATGTGCTCCCTGATGGCTTTTTCTGATTGAATATTTTCTGGAAGAATTTAAACATCTGTTTTTATTATTCTATAATCCATTCATTTAAGATTTTGCCCCCCCACTCTTTTCCTTATTATAATTATAGCCATAGCCGTAGCCATAACCATAGCCGTAACCATAGTGGCTGCCATATCTGCCGCCACGGGCCTTGGTGCCGTTCAGAATCATGGTCATGTTCTTGAACTTCTTCTCCTTGTAGAGGGCATCAATCTCTGGCAGCATGTTGCGCTCCATCAGGCCGGCACGGACTACGAAGATGGTGCGGTCGGCAAACTGCTCGTAGATTGGGGTATCGGCTACCACCTCGATAGGAGGACAGTCGATGAAGACGTAATCATACTCCTGGCGCATAGTCTTGATCATCTGCTCCAGCAATGGGGTGAAGAGGAGCTCGGTAGGGTTTGGAGGGATGGTTCCGATAGGAATAAGATCGAAATACTTCACCAGTCCGCTCTCCTCTCCCTTGTGGAGGATGTCGCGAATATCGGCGATTCTGCCGTTGAGGTAATCGCTCAATCCCTCGCCCGGACTGCCTATCAGCATGGAGGTAGATCCGTGGCGGAGGTCACCGTCGATGAGCAGCACCTTCTTCTTCTTGATAGCGAGCGACATCGCCATGTTGGCAGCCAGGTGACTCTTACCGGATCCCGGATTCAGAGAGGTGAAGACGATGACATTCTGCTCGGGATGGGTACCGATGGTGAACTCGAAGTTGGTACGCAATACGCGGAACGCCTCGTTCACGATGTCGCGCTTGCCAGCCTTCACTACTATCTGGCGCACCTCCTTCGGCTTCTTCCAGAACCTGATGCGCTGTTCGAGGGTTGGGCGGTTCTTGCGGCTGATAGAGTATGGAATCTCGCCCAGGAACGGAACATTCATGTTCTTCAGGTCCTTTCTGCCACGCACGGTGGTATTCATGTTTTCACGCACGAAGATGATGACTACCGGAATAAGGAATCCCAGCACGAAGGCTACGAGCATGATGTTGCGGCGCACCGGTGCCACCGGCTTGTTGTCGCCCGTAGGAGGGGTGATGATGCGGGTATTGTAGGCGGTGAATGCCTTGGAAAGCTCGTTCTCCTCGCGCTTCTGGAGGAGGAAGAGATAAAGCGACTCCTTGACCTTCTGCTGGCGACCCACGGTCTGCAGGTACTTAGCCTGGTTAGGATTGCTGGCAATCTGGGTGGTAGTGGCAGCCTCGTTAGCCTGCAGGGTGCCCAGCTGGGTCTTGAGGGTTACCACGAAGTTGTCGAGACTGGCAGTGATGCTCTTGCGCATGGAGCCAAGGCTCTGGTCGTAGTCAGCCACCAGTGGGTTCTGCTCGCTAGAGTTCGCCACCAGGTTGTTACGCTCCAGCTGACTCTTGTTGTACTCGGCAATCTGCTGCTCGATACCCGGGCTCTCGATGCCTGTATTGGAAGGCAGGAGCTGGTTCTTGCCCACCTTGCCGGTGAGATAGTTTCGGATATACTGGGCAATGGCGAGGCGCGAGTTGAGATCCATGATCTGCTTGTCCACCTCGGTGCTCTTCTGCATATACTGCTGTGCGGCAGCCTCTACATCAGGCAGCAGGTTGCTGCTCTTGAAGGCTGAAATATTCTTATCCACATCGCCCAGTTCGCGCTCAATCACGCCCAGTCGTTCGGTGATGAAGTGAGAGGTGGAGATGGTCATCTGGTTCTTGTCCTCAAGCCAGTTCTTGCGGTAAACGGAGATGATGGTGCTAATGACATCCTCTGCACGCTTAGGGAGCACATCCTTATAGGTAAGGTCGATGACGGTGGATTTCTCCTCGCTCAGGCTGGCAGCGAGCGAACCCTTGATGCGGTCGGTCATCGCATAGATGTTGCTGCGGGATACGTAGAGCACCGGAGCATCTCCATTCTTTACAAACTGGGAATACGAAGGAGCCTTATCTACCTTGATCTTTCCCAGTGGGGTGTGGATGATCTGTCCGAGTCTGCCGGAAATCTCATCGCTGTCATCTACCGGAAGATTATCACGGTTGCTGCCCTTGATCTTGCTGATGACGTAAGAGCCATCGCCCTTGAGCTGGAGCTGGAAGCTGCCGCTCTGATCATCGGTGAAGCCGATGAAATCTACGGTTACGGGGAGATCGCCGCCATAGAGCGCCTCCTTGTGGAAGGCACCGTCGATGGCATAATCTACATCGAGCTTGAGTCGCTTTCCGGTTTCCAGGAGCACGGCAGGCGACTGGATAGCAATGAGTTCATTGTTTACATTGCTCTTGGCATTGCCCAGTCCCATATCTGCGAACATGGAGGAAACATCGCTGCTGATGCCCTGCGACTTGCTGTCGTCCTTGATCATCAGGGATGCGGTGCGCTGATATACGTTTGGGGTAGTGAGAATGTAATAGGTGGCGATGCCGAGTGTTACGGCTAGCGAAAGGATGAACCAGCGCCACTTGGCGAGGCAGAGATAGAAAAGATCCTGCAGGCGGATGAAGTCGTCTGCCTGATTGCGTCTGAGCATCGGATTCACCTGTACGGGCTGGTTAGCCTGAGTAGTATTCTGTATCATTTTTCTTTATTAATTTACTTTCAGGAAGGTGAGGATGGTAACGATGAGAGATGAGATGCTCATCCAGAATCCCGTAGATTGCACAGTATTTCCGTTGAGCGTAGAGCTTCTCTTCTTGGTATCGTTAGGTGTAACATATACCACATCGTTCTGCTGGAGATAGTAGGCAGGAGAACTGAAGATGTCCCTGCCTGAGCAGAGGTCAATCTTGTAGATCTTCTGGTGTCCGTTTTCCTGTCGGAGCACCATCACATCGTTTCTTTTACCCTGGATGGTGAGATCTCCCGCCTTGCTGATGGCATCGAGGATGGTCACCTTTTCCTCTTCGATGGCATACTGACCAGGCTTTGCCACTTCGCCCATCATGGAATAATGGAGGTTGCTGAGACTCACGGTGACGGTAGGGTCCTTGACGAGACTAGCATCCACGAGCGATTTCTTCACCTTCTCGGCAATCTCCTCGCGGGTGAGACCCGCCACCTGTATCTTTCCCACAACCGGGAAATCGATATCTCCCTTGCTATCTATGGTATAGTAATAGGCATCCTGCGACATATTGTAGGCACCGCTACTGGTACCGCCCGTAAGATTGAAGAGCTGCGAAATCTGCGGATCCTTGCTCTTGACTCCGATATAGAGCTTATCGGTAGGCTTTACGGTTATCACTCTGTTCTGCAGGGTAATGACAGTATCAGGATTATTGTTCAAATCCTGAAAATAGGCTACGTTCTTCGGGGTACCGCAAGACGTAGCGGACAGGAGTGCTATACCCAGCACTCCTGACAACACAAGTTTACTAAATTTCATTCTTTTTATCTAGATAATGCAGTTTTTAATCATATTACTATTTCTTCTTTCCTTTCTCCTCCTCTTTCTTCTCATTTTTCCCGGCGAGGCTTACGTAATTACATTCGGTGAGGAAGGCGGCGCAGGAGAGGAATCCTTCAATCTTGACCACGAAGCACTTCTCATCCTTTCCCTTCCCGATCTGGGATCCCTTTACCTTTCCCTTCTCGCTATGGCATCCCTTCACCTTCTGGTAATATCCTTCGAGTCCGGCAAAGACGCCATCCTCTATCCTCACCCTTGCTTCAGGGCGCAGTTTGATTTCTCCCGGAAGGAAGAAGTGCTTGTTGGCATCCTCCACGTTTTCGTAGAGCGCCATGAAATCCTCCATTTCCTTATCGGGGATGGTGATGACTTCAGAATGTCCATCCATGGGACGGGTCTTGAACTGAAGCATGGAATTGTAAATCTGCTTGAGGTCCCGCATTCTGCCTGGCGTTGCCTTCACAAAAAGGAGATTGCGGACTACGGGGCGATAGGAATTCACTCGCTTGCGTATGTGCTGCCCCACCATACGCTCGCAGCGTTCCAAAGGAAGAAACACCTTGATATCTTCTTTTGCCTTGAGATAATCCGCTACCTTCATTTCGCGGTAGGGGGCACTCATGGCATACCAGATAGGGGCTTCATCAAGACTTTCCGAACTCATTGATTTGCTATTTTTATTAACATTAATTTCAGAAAACGGCATAATTTTAGCTCCCTACTACACCATATAACTACCTTAATTTCAAGACGTTATGCACTTACCATTTTCTAACGACAGGCTTTTAATTTTCGTTCTTATTTACAAACGTTCTTAAAAGAGCATCCTTATCAGGTTGCAAAATTACGCTTTTTCTCTGATTTAAACAAATTTTTTGGTCTATTTTTTTTTTTTAACAATTGGTTTTCTGTAGGGGGGGCCTTTTTTGAGCCCCCCTCATAAAACCAATTGGCGGCAGCAACCACCCATA
The DNA here is from genome assembly GCF_003436715.1 of Prevotella sp. TF12-30. Lineage (NCBI taxonomy): Bacteria > Pseudomonadati > Bacteroidota > Bacteroidia > Bacteroidales > Prevotellaceae > Prevotella > Prevotella sp. TF12-30. The sequence goes on from NZ_QSQJ01000001.1 coordinate 149,683, forward strand.
GCGGGGGACATGCAGACTGGCATGGATTCACGAAAAAAATATGGGAAAAAGTTTGGTGAATTCAGTTTTTATTGCTATCTTTGCGAACGATTCTACCAAGAATCTATATTCTAAGAATAAGAACAGATGAAAAAATAACTTACATACAATAACTTATGAAGAAAAATATATACAAAGGTAACGTGCTGATTAGAAGGTTGGTGATACTCGCTGACTTCATCATCCTCAATTGCTTGCTATTGGGCCTTATTAACATCGAGTTCCTTCATGTACCCGAGTATCTAGACCTGAAAACAAAGATTACATTCTTTATAGCAAACGTTGCTCTCGCCATCGGCGAATACAACTATAGCACTATCATCCAAATAAGACGAATCGGTTTCCAGCAAGTACTTAAGCGTACGCTCTTCCTGGTGCTTTGTACCGCCGTCTGCTTCATGATCTTCCTGAAATTCTTCAGTCATGGTGGAGCAATATTTACATTCGGTATCTACTTCGGCATCACATTCTATATTGCTTTGGTCATCAGTAGAATCATCGAGCTCAAGTTTCTGAAATATCACCGTGCGAGAGGTAGAAACATTCGTACCGTGGTCTTCGTGGGTAGCGATCCTGCCGTAAGAGAAATGTACATTACCATGACCGAAGACCCTTCTGCGGGTTATATCGTGAAAGGCTATTATGCCAATGATGACATTGCTGGAGCACCTCAGGAACTGAAAAAACTGGGTACCATGGAGGATCTTAACAGAATTTTAGAGTCCAAGCTGAATGATACCATCAACGGTTCATCCTATGATCTGGATGAGATTTTCTGCAGCTTGTCGCATCAGGAATCGGACCAGATTGTGAAGATCATGCGTTTCTGTGACAAGAACGTGGTGCATTTCTATTATCTGCCTAGTCTGTTCGGCGAATATAAGCTGCATCTGGATTCTCATAACTTTATGGGTAAGACGGTTTACACGAACCATCTTGAGCCGCTGTCTTCTGTCTCGAACCGTATTCTCAAGCGTGCCTTCGATATTGCCGTGAGTGGTGTGATCTGCCTCTGTTTCTTGCCTTTCATTCCAATCATCGCACTGATTATCAAGATTCAGAGTCCGGGTCCTATCTTCTTCCGTCAGGCTAGAACGGGTCTGAACGGTAATACCTTCATGTGCCTGAAGTTCCGCTCAATGCATGTGAACAAGGATTCAGACAAGGCTCAGGCTACGAAGAATGACCCAAGAAAGTTTGCATTCGGCAACTTCATGAGAAAGACGAATATTGATGAGTTCCCTCAATTTATCAATGTATTGAAGGGTGATATGAGTATCGTGGGTCCTAGACCTCACATGTTGTATCATACTGAAGTTTATGGTAGTTTGATTGATAAGTATATGGTTCGCCACTTCTCGAAGCCTGGTATTACCGGTTGGGCTCAGGTAACGGGTTACCGTGGTGAGACGAAGGAGCTCTGGCAGATGGAGGAGCGCATCAAGCGTGATATCTGGTATATCGAGAACTGGTCGTTTTGGCTTGACATCCGTATTATCTTCCTGACAGCCAAGAGTATTATCTGCCCGGATAAAAACGCTTATTAAAATTACTCCTCTAATGCCTTGATCTGCTTTTTGGGAGTTACACCCAGATTCTTCAGGCTCTCTACCCTTCTCATTACATTGCCGGTACCATCATAAAGCTGCTTTTTCGCTTTATCATAGGTACCGGAGAGGCGAGTGAGGAGATCACCTATGCTCGTGAAGGTGTCTTCGAAAGTCGCTACCTTATCATATAGATCGGCTGCCGTCTTCACGATTTTCTCTACATTCTTGTTCTGACGGTCATACTGCCAGAGATTATACGCCAGCTGCAACGCCATCAGGAGATTGCTAGGAGATATGATGATGATCTTCTTCTGATAGGCATAGCGACTCAAATCAGGCTGCTGCTTCATCGCAGCGATATAACTCGTTTCGTTAGGGATAAACATCAGGACGAAACCGATGGCATCATCCACCAGTTTGGAGTAATCCTTTTCGGCAAGTTCGTCGATGTGCTTGCGCACACTTTGGGCATGCGACTTCATCAACCTCTCCCGCTCCTCATCGGTCTCTGCCGCCAAGGCATCGGTATAGGCGGTGAGAGATACCTTGCTATCTATCACCACGCTCCTGCCTTCCGGGAAGCGGACGATGACATCGGGACGGAAGTTCTTGCCGTTCTCATCCTTGGTGTTCTCCTGAATAAAGAACTCCTCGTCCTTTCGCAAACCGCTGTTTTCGAGGATGGTTTCCAATACCATCTCGCCCCAGTCGCCCTGCATCTTGCTATCCCCCTTCAAAGCCTTGGTAAGGTTGGCGGCATCAGAACCGATCTTCGAAGTCTGCTCCTTCAGACTTGTTACAGCCTGCTGCTGTTCCTGCTGGAAGAGCTTCATCGTAGCCTCGAAGGTACTCTGCAGTTCCTTCTTATTCACCTCGTTCTGGGTCTTGCTTTCTTCTACCGATTTCTTGAAATCGGCAAACTGCTCCTTGATAGGTTTCAGGAGTTCATCCATCTGGAGTCGGTTGTTTTCCTGGAGGGCCGACTGCTTGGCAGCGAGCTGTTCGGCAGCAGCCTTCTGCTGTTCGATGGTCATGCGATGCATCTCCTGCTTCAGGCTTTCGAGTTTCTGTGCCCACTGCTGGTCGCTTTCAGCACGGAGTTTTTCGGCAAACAGCCGTTCGTTCTCCATCTGCGCTTTTAAGGATTGCACCTCAGCAGCATGAGATTGTTTCAAGGATTGCACCTCAGAAGCATGATGCAGATTACTCTGTTCGATATTAGCCTGCAGCACCTGAGCCTTCGCTATAAGCTGCGTTTTCTCCTCTCCCGCCTTTTTTCCTTCCATCAGCTTGCCCACGAAGAATCCGATGGCAAGACCTATAACGATTCCTATTACTATTTCCATTTATCTTTGTTTTAAATGATTCTGTATATCTGCCAAAATTATGATGTGCAAAATTAATGCTTTCAAAACATAACACCAAACATCATAGGGGATTCTTGTAGATATTTAACTATTATGGAAAAAACAGGTAGAAATATGAGATTAAATGAAAATTTTGCATTATCTTTGCAGCATAATTAATATATAAGATATAGACTATGATCAAAAGATTATTATCCTTTTTAGACGCTTCGCCAGTGAACTTCCTGGCTGTGAAGAATATCTCCAAGGAATTGGAGAAAAATGGGTTCAGACGATTGAACCCTCAGGAGCCGCTGGGCAAGGTTGTGGCTGGTGACAAGTTCTTCGTTACCAAGAACGACTCTTCTATCTATGCTTTCCAAATCGGAAAGAAGACACTGGCTGATGCCGGCTTCCACATGATCTGCGCTCACTGCGACTCCCCTACCTTCCGCATCAAGCCAAATGCAGAGATGCTTTGCGAGGGCGGTATCGTGAAACTGAATACCGAGGTGTATGGTGGTCCTATCATGTCAACCTGGTTCGACCGTCCGCTCACTCTGGCGGGTAGAGTTATCGTAAAGGGCAAGGATGCGATGCATCCGAAGACGCTCCTGCTCCATATCCAGCGCCCATTGCTGCAGATCAGCAATCTCGCTATCCACTTCAACCGACAGGTGAACGATGGCGTGAAGCTGAGCAGGCAGAAGGATGTGCTCCCTATCCTTGGCATCATCAACGATGAACTGGAAAAGGGTAATCTGCTGATGAACGTGATTACCGGCGAACTGAATATCCAGAAAGAAGATATCCTCGACTTCGACCTCTATCTGGCTGATGCCACTCCTGCCTGCACCTTCGGTGTGCACGATGAGTTTATCTCTTCGGGAAGACTCGATGACCTGTCGATGTGCTGGGCGGGCGTAGAGGCTCTGACGGCGGCTGATGCCCAGGATACGACTCAGGTGCTGGCGATTTTCGACAATGAGGAGACGGGTTCGCAGACCAAGCAGGGTGCGGGAAGTCCTTTCCTCTCTTATATGCTGCAGCGCATCGCCCTTGCACAGAGCGGAACGGAGGAGGCGTATTATCAGGCAGTGGAGCGTGCCTTCATGATTTCAGCCGATAATGCGCATGCCTGGCATCCTAACTACAGCGAGAAGTTTGACCCAACGAATCATCCGATGCTGGGGAGCGGTCCGGTCATCAAGTTCAATGCGGCACAGAAGTATGCGAGTGATGCGGTATCTGCTGCCATCTTCGCGAATATCTGTGAGGCAGCGGGTGTGCCTTGTCAGCGTTTCGTGAACCACAGTGATGTGGCTGGCGGAAGCACTTTGGGCAATATCCTCGCCTCTTCCATTCCATTGAAGGGCGTGGACATGGGTAATGCCATTCTCGCCATGCACAGTTGCCGCGAAACCGGCAGCGTGATGGATCACGAATATTGCGTGAAGGCTTTCACCAAGTTCTATCAGCTGTAATTTGAAAGCTTTTGCCCTTACAGGGCGGCAGGCTTGCATCCATAATTACCCAGGGCGGATGCCCTGGGCTAGGAGCTTCTGCCCTTTACCTTTCCCTTCGGCCGGTGACCGTTGGTTCAGGGCGTATGGAGACAAGTATGCTCTTTATGATTTCTTCTCATACCCCTTATTCTGCTCCAGTTTCTTATTCAAATCGATGCATTTCTGCGGTATCGGGAAGACGGTGGTATAGCCAGATTCCTCGCCCTGAAGTGGGGTGCGGAGATCATAAGCTGCCGTAAACTTGCCGAAACGGATGAGGTCCTGGCGGCGCCAACCTTCCCATACCAGTTCCAGCAATCGCTCTTCCAGGATATTGGCAAGCGTTGCCTTGCGATTCGGCATGCCTACACGGGCACGGATCCTGTTCAGTTCCACATCACCATTCTCTCCCAGGCGAACCTTGGCTTCCGCCTTCATCAGCAGCACATCGGCATAACGGAAAAGAACGATGTCGTTGCTCTGCAGCTTGCCATCCATATACGAAGTTCTATCTACCTCGTATTTCGCCATTCTCGCTCCAGCCGTCTTGATATACTTGCTGCCAGTCAGGTTCTGAGCCACCTCAAAAGGCTGATACTCCAGAGGCTTACCATTATCCATCAGCAGTTCCTTGCCATCCACCTTCACTACACCTGCCACAAAGTTCATCTTGCAACGGGTGTCCTCGTCTGCTTCGCCATAACGGTTGGCCTTCATCGTAGCAATCGTAGCACAGGTACCATTCTCACTACCCCATCCCAAGGCACCACCATGCGTATAATGGTAAGAGCGGAAAAGATAATGAAACTGATTGGTATAGATATTCTTATCCATTGGAATGGTAAAGATGTTCTCCTTCGATGTCTCATTGTGCGTAGAGAAATTGAAGGCATCATCTGCCTCCAGGTCATACCCCTCCCCGGCAAGTTTATCGCAATAGTAAATGCAGGTTTCCCAGGCATTCAACTTCTTGCTGCGGTTCGCACTCGCCTTGCCGCCATTGAGCAGAGAGGCTCCATCGGCAGTCTGCACCATGAAATAGACATCCTTGCCCTTAGGTCGCTTCGCATACCCCTTGGTCCAGTCATCAAACATGTAGATCTCGGCATTCAGCGCCAATTTTGCCAGCAGAAAGTTAACCACAGGCTGCGTGATGCGGCCATAGTAATTGCCCTCCTTGTTGCTATGCTCATCGGGAAGATAAGGCAGCACCTGCTGCAACTCGCTGAAAACGAAGTGGAACACCTCGCTCCGCTCGCTTTGAGAAGGAAGAGAAGCACCAGTGACAGAAGGAAGAGTGGCATCAGCTCCCCCAGCATTCGCATAAAGGGCAGCTTCTCCCGAAGACAGAATCACCGGAATCCTGCCAAACATATCCATCGCCTCGTAATACATCAATGCCCTTAAGGCACGAACCTCTGCCTGAAACTGGTCTTTCTGGTTTGCTGTGAGCAGAGACGACTTGGCTTCAATGATGTCGAGCGACTTGTTTGCCAGAACTATCACCTTATAGAGATACTTCCAGGTATCATAAAGCGGCTCATCATCAGCCGTCCAGTCATGCCGGTACATGGCATTCCACAACCCACCGTCATACCAGTCGCCTCCACGAATCGGAATCATCGCCTCGTCGGTAGTCAGCGTGTTGTAGTCGTAGATGCCACGGCAGGTACCCTGAATACCCTCACTCTCGTTGGTGCCGCCGATATAATTATAGAGTGAAGCCACGGCGTTGGTATAAATATCCAAGGCAGAGCCATAAATGGCTTCCTCCTCGAGCTGGTCCTTCGGATGCTCATCCAGACAGGATGTCATCGTCAGCGATGTCATTGTCAAGGCTGCTATCAGGAAAAAGTATATTCTATATCGTTTCATATATTTCTGCATTTAAAGTTCTGCATTTAGAATTGAACACTCAAACCCAGCGAGAAGGTGCGGTAAAGCGGATAGGTGCGCTTGTCGTCGATACCCATCGTACTGTTCACCACATAACTGTTGATCATCGGCGTCAGTCCGCTATAACTGCTGATAGTGAAAAGATTGTTCACGCTTGCCGACACCCTGAGCGACTGCACCACGCCCTTGCGGATAGGAATATCATAACCCAGGGTGAGATACTCGAAGTTAAGATAATCGCCTTTCTCCAGCCAATAATCGGATACATTCTGGTCAACGATGTTCTTCTCCGGGGCACCCTTCAGCACGTTGTAATCCGGGAAACTCGACATGTTGGTATATGCCAGCCCCGTTCCATTGAAAATCTTATGTCCAAAAGCACCATTCATCTGCAAGGAAAGATACCAGTCGCGATAACGGAAACTGATGTTTGAGCCAAGCGTCACCTTTGGCGTTGCCTGTCCGGCGATATATCTGTCACCGCCATCACTCAAATCCACGGTTCCGTTCTTATCTAAATCTTCGATATCATAGCGATAATGCCCGTTACCATCTTCTACAAGTCCCTTGCAATGAGGTAGATAGAAGACACCCAGCGGCTGTCCCACTATCTGATAGACCACATTGTTATAACCGCCATGCTGACCGGCACCCGATAAGGCACCCATCGCCGTGATATCCGCCGCCGACATCTGCATGCCATCATATTCGCCACTGAGCGAGAGGAGTTTGTTCTTCTGCCAAGCCAGATTCATATTGATGTTCAACTCCATATCCTTCTTCTGTATAGGCGTGATGGAGAAGCCCACCTCCAATCCCTGGTTGCTCATCGAACCGATGTTTGCCAAGAGCTTATCGTAGGCGAAAGGTGGCACCGGCACATCGTAGGCATAGAGCATATCGGTGGTCTTGGAATAGTAATACTCCGCCGTCAGCACGAGACGGTTGTTCCACAACCCCAGGTCGGCACCCAAGTTCCAGGTGGCACGCGTCTCCCACTTCAGGTCGGGATTGTTGTTGCGAATCATACCCATCGTTACCACAGGCGAACTGTTCACCGAAACGATGCCGTTCTGTCTCACAGTGTTCATGGTGGTATAGGCAGAGATGCCGCCCAGATTACCCGAACGTCCATAACCCGTACGCAACTTGAGCATCGTAATCGCCTTGAGCTGGCGAAGCCATTCTTCCTGCTTCATATCCCAGGATAAGGAAACGGATGGGAAGAAACCCCAGGTATGGTCGTCGCCCACCAAAGAAGAACCGTCGCCACGCATGGAAACTGAAAGACTGTACTTATTATATAAGGTATAGTCGATGTTGCCCATCACGGAAGCCAGCGCCTGGTCTTCATAGTTGCTGTCTGTACCGCCGAAAGGACGGGAAGCGGCAGCACCGATATTGTGGTAATACATACTATTGTTTGAGAATCCCTTGGCAGAAGTCCAGAATCCCGTACGGATATCCTTCTGATACTCAGCACCTGCCATCGCCTTAAGGCTGTGAATGCCCCACACCCGCTGATAGTTCAAGGAAACATTGGCAAGCCATTCCTCGCTCTTGAACTCCCCCCGATAGAGATTGCCCTGCGCCCACACCCAGGTAGGACAGAACTGGTTATTCTCGTTGGAAGTATAACTGTATGCCCCGAAGGCAGAAATGCTCAGGTTGCTCAAAATATCATAGTTCAGTTTCAGATGGGCATTGAAGTTCATGTTCTTCGTATCCCTGCGCTCTTCGAGCAGGGCACCGGGAGGATTCACCTGCGAAGCAGCTCCATTCTTCACCCAACTGCCATTCAGCCTATCAAAAGGATAGGTAGGATTCATGGCATCGGCAGAATAGAAAAGCATCTGACTGTCGAAGATATCATTGTTTTTATAGGATGAACCGAACACGCCGAAATCACCCGTCAGTCTATCACCAAACGCCTTCTGGGTAACATCAATCTTAGCCACCAGGTTGCGATAGCCCTTGCTCCGGATGATGGTGTTATGGTCGATATAGCCAAAGGAAGCCCGATAGTTGCTCTGCGGAGTACCACCGCTGAAGGCGAGATAATGGTTCTGCACATTTCCGGTTCGGGTAATGGCTTTGGAGAAATTGGTATCAAATCCCTTATTGTTATATTCCAGCCCAAACTTCTGTGCAGCAGCTATGTATTCAGCGGCATTCAGCATCTCCATACTCTTGAACATCGCCTCGATGCCATAGTTGCCCTCGTAAGAAATCTGAAATCCCTTACCCGTTCCCTTCTTGGTCTTCACCTGGATAACGCCCGAAGCACCACGAGAACCATAAAGAGCGGTCTCACTGGCATTCTTCAACACGGTAAAGCTTTCGATATCAGCAGGATAGATCGTAGCAAGCGTTGCTACATCCGAGGTTACACCATCGATGATGACCAATGGGTCGTTGCCGCCCATGATGGAAGTGGTACCACGAACCCGCACAGAGTTGAGCATGGCAATACGGTCGAGACCATTGGTAGTAACGTTTACACCAGCCGTCTGTCCATTCAAGGCATCAAGGGCATTATTGAGTACGCCCTTCTTCAGCAGTTCAGGCTCCACCACGCTCACCGAACCGTATAAGCGCAATGAATCCAGACCTTTGATATTTTCTGACTGGGCATGGAGGGTATGAGGTGCAAGAATCATCGCACCTACGGCATATAATATAACTTTTAAGTTCTGTTCCATAACTATATCTGAGTTTAGTTTAGGCTCAAATCTATTTCGACTGCAAATATAATAAAAAAGAATGATACAAAATCGCTTTTTCCCAAAAATCTTTCGAAAAAAGGCTCAAAATACTTTATGTACAAGGTAATCATAAAGTTCGAAGGAAAGAAAAACGGAAAAAGGAAGCCAAGACAAATACAAACTTATCCGACTTCCTTTTGTTTCATTTATATAAACGAGAACCACTATACCAAGGTTCCGTGCTTATCTATGTTAATTATCTCTTCTATGTTAATTATCTCTTTACTCTCAATCCATTCTCGATGCTGGAGAGTTCATCGAAGAACTCGGCATCAATCTTCAGCCGCTCCTCTACCTTGGCGCAACTGTGGATAACCGTGCTATGATCGCGATTACCAATGAGTTTGCCCACCCTGGAAGCAGGCATCTTGATGAGTTTCTGAGCCATGAACATCGCCACCTGACGCGCCTCCACGTACTCACGCTTGCGGCTCTTGCTATTGACTGCAGCCACCGTTACCTTGTAATGATTGCAGACCGCCTCCACGATTTCATCAAGGGTGAGCACCTTGTTGCTCTCCTCAACCTTGACGGCACGCTTGATGACACGCTCAGCCAGTCGGATATCGATGCTGCTGTTATATACGATACTGTAAGCCAGCAAACCATTGATGGCACCCTGGAGATCACGCACACTGCCGTTGCAGGTCTGTGCGATGAAGGAAACCACATCCTTCGGAATCTTCAGTCCATCCTTGCGCACCTTGTTGCTCACGATATCGACGCAGAGTTCCACATTCGGCTTCTCCAACTCCGCCACCAGTCCACAAGAGAAACGGGTGATGAGTCGGTCTGGCATATCCTTGAGTTCTACCGGAGGGCGATCACTCGCCAGAATGATACGCTTTCCGTTGCGGAAGAGGTGATTGAAGATGTGGAAGAAGGTATTCAAGGTCTTCGCCTTGCCTGCCCAATCCTGCACATCATCCACGATGAGCACATCGATAGACTGGTAGAAATTGATGAAATCATTGCTCGCATTATGCAGCACCGCATCGGTATATTGTGTCTGGAAGAGGCGGGCACTGACATAGAGCACACGCTTCTGCGGATACATCTGCTTGGTTTTCAGACCGATGGCATTCACCAGGTGAGTCTTTCCGCTACCAGAAGGACCATAGATGAACATCGGATTGAACTGCGTGGTATTCGGATGCTCAGCGATAGACAATCCCACCGAACGTGGCAGCTTGTTGCTGTCACCCTCCATATAATTATTGAAGGTGAGTTTCGGATCAAGTTGGGTGTCAATGTCTTCAAGCTGCTGTGGTTCTGCCGGGTTATCCTGTATCTGTGGCTGCTGTGCCAATCTCTTGCGCTCAGCCTCATCAATATCAGCCGGATCAGCTTCCACATCCTGGGTCAACTTGTGCTCCTTATCCGTTACCACCCGATAAGTGAGACGGATGCCATCACCGAAATTGCGATGCAGGACCTTGCTCAACAAGCCAACATAGTTCTGTTCCAAGTACTCATATACGAATGGACTTGGAACTTGAACCAACAAAGTCTTGGTCGAAGGCTTGTACGACTCAAAGACTATTGGTCGAAACCATGTATTATATTGCTGCTCTGACACATTATCTTTTATAAGCAAAAGACTATTGTCCCAAAGCGCTTTTGGACTTGCTAACATTGACACTATTTACTACTTATTTTAATTGATTTTTTACCTTAACACTACATCAGATTGCACCATCTGATGCAAATCGACTGCAAAATTACAAAAAAAAGCCCAAAGTAGCAAATCGGGCTATTTATAATATTTTAAGACTACCTAGATAACTATCTCATAATCAAGCAACTAAGAAAGTTATCCACAATTGCGTTTTAGGGGCAGTGAAACAATTTTGAAACACCCCGAAATAGCTAAAAAACAACAAGTTCTGTAGCTATTCCGGGGCGTGAAACATTGCCTTTATTATTTAGACAAAATTTATTTTGGCTTTTTCCTCAAAGAAGCCCTTAAAGCGGTATTTTTGAGGCTCTACTTGTCTTTCTTGCCAAAAATTGAGAAGTGAACATAGCGCTTTGGATGCGCCTTGAGATCGATAACCAGAGAGTCGGCATGCGACATGGTTGAGTTCAGATTCTCATAGAGGCGGGTATCGTTCATGAGGAGACCGAGGCTACCCTTCCCGCTGTTCAACTGCTCGGTGAACTTCTGCGCACCATCGAGGGTGGCATTCACACGGTCGAGTGTGCCCTGCACATCAAGGCTCGCCAGATTAGAGGTGAGTCGGTTGGTATTGTCAAGAACACCATTCGCCTTCTTCATCATACCTGGAACCTGCTTGTTCAATCCAGCCATCAGGGTATTCAGCTCACGGGTGGAAACGGTGAGGTTGCTGGTGATGGTCTCTACATTGTGGAGGGAAGCAGCCAGGGCAGGATCAGCCAGGAGTGCATTCACACTGGTGAGGATGGAATCCAGCTTAGGCAGCATCTTCTCAACAACCGGAATCATTTCGGCAGCCTTGCCCATCATACCGGAATTCACCGTACCAGGGATGATGCCGCCCGGTTCGATACGCTCACGAGGATTGTTGGCAAGCAGGAGACTCACCTGGAGATTGCCCATGATATCCTTAGAAATCTCTGCGGTACTACCCGCAGGGATTCTCAGATCCTTATTGATATCCACCTTGACCTTGATGGGACCCTTTCCTGAATAGTCGAAATCCAGCTGATCCACGGTACCCACCTTGTAGCCATCGGCATAGATAGGGGTAGAAGCACCCATACCCTGGATGTCATCAAACGTCATATAGTAGGTGTTATTGGTAGAGAACAAGTTGATGCCTTTCAGAAAGTTGATTCCGAAATACATCACCAAGATACCTACAATAGCGACCAACGCTATCCTAATTTCCTTTGTCAATTTCATATTTATCTATTTTTGTTCTTTTTATTATACCTATTTATATAGAGCGAATCGCAGGCTGCCCGAAAAAGGGAGCTACCGGTTGCGGTTCTGCTTGAACTCCCGGATAGCCTGGTTCACGTCATATTTCTGTCCGTTCTTGAAGGCGATGATGAAAGCCTCCGGGAACTTCTCCAGCTTTTCCTTGCGCAGGCGATAGATTTCGTTGTAATTGGTGGATGCACCCAGGGTGTATTTCACCAGATTGCCTTCCTGGAAACTATCGTAATCGGTTTCGCCCTTGAAATGGGCATCGCCCTTGCGAAGGTTTCTACTACCTACGAAAATCTGAAGCTTGAAGACCGGCGCATCAGCTACCTCAGCCTTCTTCACTTCCTTCTTCGGCTCCTGCTTCTTCACATCCTTCTTCGGCTCCTGCTTCTTCACCTCCCGCTTTGGCTGTTCAGGCGTTGCCTCTTCACGCTTCGGCTGCTTTCCCCTCGTTACGACACGAGTCTTAGGCGCAGGTTCCTGATCCGGAACAATCTTCGGGATATTCACTTCCTCGGAATCCTTGGCACGATAAGGAACGGAAACCGATCTGTCGTACTTATTCTTGTATTTAGCGAAAGCCTCGTAGATGCCACGGGCGATATCATCCACTCTGCTGTCATTGTTGAGTAGGCGCTCTTCATCAGGAGTGGTGATGAATCCCAGCTCAATGAGACAGCCCGGCATGGAAGTCTCTCTCAATACCAGGAATCCCGCCTGATGCACGCCCTTGTCGGGACGGTTGGCACCATCGCAGACACCTCGCTGAATCATTCGTGCCAGCTCTACGCTGCGCTCCATGTTCTTGCCCTGGATGAACTCGAAGATGATATAGCTCTCAGAAGAGCGGGGATCGAAGCCCTGATATCTCTGCTGATAGTCCTTCTCCATCGAGATGACGGAGTTTTCTCGCATCGCCACATCGAGATTATCCTTGGCACGGTGCATACCGAGGGTATAGGTCTCGAAGCCACGAGCCACCTTTCCTGCCGGCAAGGCATTGGTATGCACGGAGATAAAGAGATCGGCATTGGCACGGTTGGCGATATTCGCACGCTCATTGAGCGGGATGAAGACATCCGTCTTGCGGGTATAGATGACTCTTACCTCCGGGAGATTCTGCTCCACATACTTACCGAAGCGCAAGGCAACGGCAAGATTGATATTCTTTTCCTTGGATATGGCTCCGAGCGCTCCGGCATCATGACCACCATGACCGGGGTCGATGACCAGCGTGAACCGCTTATTGGCAGCTAACGATGTCATTACAAACATGCACATCAAAGCCCATATCAGTGTTACTTTCTTACACATACTTTCTGATGATTTTGCAAAATTACTACTTTATTATCAGAAAACCTAATTCTAACTATAAGTTTTATCATTTGTTAATACAACCTCTACCCCTGCGCCGTCGCTATCGGCACCCATCGGTGGATTCACCTTGGTGATAGAGAGTTGGAGTTTCTGGATTTCCGGGAAATCGGAAAAGAGCCTATGGGCGATTCTGCCTGCCACATGCTCCAGGAGCTTGCTGGGCACCGCCATTTCTTCTCTTACCTTCTGATAGACCTCGGCATAATTGAGGGTTCCCTGAAGATCATCGGTCTTCATGGCAGAAGAGAAGTCATAATCCAGCACCAGGTTGACAAGATAATCGTTGCCAACGATTCGCTCCTGCGGCAATACGCCATGGAAAGCGTGGAAACGCACATTCCTGAGGTATATCTTACTGCTCATCAATTTCATCTTCAGTCTCCTTATAATCTATTCCGTTTTCCAAGTTATCTATTCCATTTTCTTCATAGAGGTACTTCTTCAAGGCTCTTTCCACGCCCACCCGCCAGGTGTTGAGGGTTTCGGAGGTGAGCTGCAGCTGATTGACCAGCTTGATGACGTGGGCAACCGGCATACGATAGCGCAGAACACCGGATATGAGCTTGGCATAGTTCCAATACTCGGGATTGAACTTCTCGCTCAATCCTTCGACGGTAATCTTGTAGCCACGCTTGTTGACAAACTGGAAATCATATCGCTTCTGTCCTTCCGGGAGCACCGTCTTGATAATCTTGCCCTTGGTAACAGACTTGGGGAGCATGATGCCTTCATCCTCATCCTGCAAACCGGTGAATATCTCGTAGGGATGCCCATTGAGCAATCCGACCAAAGCCACCCATTTCTCCTTATTGTTCTGGTATCTTACCACATCGCACTCCAATTCCTTAGGTCGTACCTCTACCACTTCCGGACTAACGAGCGATTTCTGCGTTTCTTCGGAAACGAGTTTCGCCAATGGCAGATGGAGCTTATTCCAATCGACATTCTGCGCATCGAAATGCTCATGCAGGTCAGCCAATCGGGTCTTCAAATCTTTCATCAAGGCATGGCTCGCCTCTTCGAAGGTCATATTTTCAGTATATTCCATATTAAACGTTTAATAATTAGCTGCAAAATTAAAACAATATTTCTAAAATATGAAACGTTTGAGCAGATATTTCATCAAAAAACGCACGAAAAGCGCATTATGAAGCAAAAAATGTAAAAGAACCGTGTTCTTTTTGGGAAACTTTCATTATCTTTGCATAAGATATTAGAAAAAGAAACAAGATATGGAATCAATCAAGAAAAGAACCTCGATTCGCAAATATGCCGACAGAGAGGTAACAGATGAACTTTTGAACCAGTTGCTGGAAGAGGCGATGCGTACTCCTACCATGGGAAACCTGCAGCTCTACAGCGTAGTGGTAACCCGCAGCGAAGAGGGAAAGAAGGCTTTGGCTCCTGCCCACTTCAACCAGCCGATGGTGACAGGCGCTCCTGTGGTACTCACCATCTGTGCCGACTACCGCCGCACTACCCTCTGGGCAGAAAACCGCAAGGGAACCCCGGGATACGACAACATCCTCTCGTTCATGAATGCGGCTACCGATGCACTGCTCTTCACGCAGACCTTTACCAATCTGGCAGAAGAGGCGGGTCTGGGAACCTGCTTCCTGGGCACCACGGTGTATATGCCGAAAATGATCATCGACACCCTGAAGTTGCCGAAGCTGGTAATGCCAGTGGCTACCCTTACCATCGGATGGCCGGATGAGCAGCCTGACCTGAGCGACCGTCTGCCATTGCGCAGCATCATCCACAACGAGCATTTCGAGGATTATACCCCAGAAAAGATTGATGACTTCTATGCCGAGAAGGAAACACTGGAAGAGAACCAGGAGTTTGTACGCATCAACAACGTAGAAACATTAGCCCAGGTTTTCACCGATATCCGATATACCAAGAAGGATTGCGAAGCCATGAGCATCGGATTCCTCGATGCCCTCAAGCAGCAGGGATTCCTCAAATAAATAAAAAAGCGCATCAGCAAGTTAATCTCGCTGATGCGCTTTTTTATTTTACGTTCAGTTTTACTTATTGAAACCTGTAATCTCTACGTATGGAGCCTGACCTCTGCCATCCTCATCACGATAAGATACCTTGATAGTCTTGCACTCGTTCGGCATCAGACTGAAATAGTTATCGCTGTAGATAACAGGGAGAATCTGCTCACCATCACCACCCTTCAGGTTCAGGCGAACCAAGAGGGCAGGTACATTGCCAGTATTGCGGATCACTACCTCGCCAACCCACTCTTCACCCTGCTGAACGAAACGCTTGCCGCTGACAGCAACATCTGCCTTTGGCAACTTAGAGAGTGCCTGGAGATTGTCCTCTTCCTTACCCATCACATAGAAGTTGTCAGAAACCACCTGGTTGTTCTGCTCCAGAGTCAACTTGATGTAGTAAACCTCCTCATCCGGTTCACTTACGCTAACGGCATCGAGAGTCTGGTCTTCCGCCACATTCACTTCCTTGCTCTCCTCCTTGATCAACTTTCCGTACATATCAAAGACCTGAGCCTTGGCAACCAAGCCATTCTTGGCACCACCGGCAAAGTTAACTACCTCGGCAACCTTCTTCACTGGGTTGTACTGGATATGCAATGGTTCGCAAGCCTTCTTCACACCAAAGTAAGCCGCAGTTGGCTCAAAGTAATAATCGTAGGTACACCATACCATGCTTGGCCAGCAGGCATGACTCATCCAGATGAGCAAACCAAGACGGTCCTGCTGAGAAGACTCGTACATCGCACGGTAGCCATCATAGTTGAGCCACTGTGCCCACTTGGTAAACTGCTCAGCACTCTGAGGCTTGCCATATCGCTTCTCCATGATGTTGTTGAAAGATTCACCACCCTGGGCGCCCTTCAATGTATAATCATGCTGTCCCCAAGCATCGCTCTGTGGCCACAGATGCTCCGTTTCCATCATTCTGCTCAGAGACTCGAAGGTAGGCACATTCGGCATACCACGCTCTGAATGCAGCTTATGGCTCTGATTAGCGAAGTAGAAAGATGGTGACTTCATCTGGTAAGGACCATGACCGCTCACACCCAGGTCGGCAGAGCTAGGAATATAACCCAACTGTGGATGGATATCCTTGACCTGCTCTCTCAGCACCTTGTCGATGGATGCAGGAGGGAAGCCCTCGTTTCTACCGCAATAGATACCGATACAAGCATGGCTGCGGATGCGGGAGATGTAATCGGCAGAGTTCTCGAGGAACATCTTGTCGTCATCAGGATCCGGTCCGTCCCATGGGTTAGCCAGCCAGAAGTCCTGCCAGATCATGATACCATACTTATCGCATGCCTCATACAGTTCCTCATCACCAATCTGACCTACCCAGTCGCGAATCATATTGTAGTTCATCTCCTTATGGTAGCGAACGGCAGTATCGTATTCACGTCCACGGTAGTTGAGGTTGGTCTCAGAGAATCCCCAGTTACCACCCAATGGATTCAATCGCTTGCCATTGATGTAGATCTTGGTCTGGGTATCCAGGTCGGCATAGCTCATCTGGCGGATACCCGCCTTATAGTTGATCTCAGAGATTACCTCGCCTGAAGCCTTGTCAGATACCTTGAAACCGGCATCATATAAATAAGGTGAACCATAGCCGTTAGGCCACCAGAGATTCATGCGCTGGTTCTTGAGCTGAGGATAATCAGCTGGAGCGAAAGCCACCTCACGCTTCTCGTTTGGCTGCAGGCTAACTTCCTGCTCGAACTGGATCTTGCCGATAAAACCGGAAAGCTTCACGGTCTTAGCCACGGCATCTGCATTCTTCAGGAAGACATATGGAGTCATGGTTGCCAATGTATCCGGCAGATTCAAGGTAGATGTTACCAGCGGATCGGAAACGCTCACACCGTTATCGTGGGTAAGATAGACATCATTCCAGATACCGATTTCACGACCTGGGGTATTGGTAATCCAGTCCCAGCCGATAGATGCGTGGAAGGTTGGGTTATCAGCACCCAACTCACCACCATTGAGGTCGGTATTTTGGAGATTTTTCTGCTTCACCACGCCGAAGTGGGCATTCTTGATGACATGCACCTCGAGCTTGTTGGCACCCGTCTTCAACTTCTTGGTCACGTCGATGCGAGAGCGGATAAAGGCACCGTCAATTCTGCCAATCTTCTCACCATTCAGGAGGATATCAGCCTTCCAGTTGATACCATCGAAGTTAAGATAGGTATGCTGGTTCTTGTTGGCAGATGGCTGATGGTTGATGGTAGTACGATACCAGAAATCAGAGTTGAAGAACGACTCGGAAATCTGTCGCATATTATCATCGTAGCGGTTATCAGGCACCGCACCGATATTCATATAGCTGGTAAGCACGGTACCAGGAACGGTAGCCTGAATCCAGGCATCACTTCCCTCACGGCGCAGCTGCCACTGGTTGAGCATCTGCTTGCCATTCTTAGAAGACAAAGTGTTGGCTGCCTCGGCACGCAAGCCACCCTTACCCATCACCTGCATCTCTGACAAGGCATAACGACCGGAAGCATCCGGCTGGGTAAGCAGCAATCTCACATATCTGCCATGCCCCTTGCAAGCCACCTTCTCGATCAAGCCCTTCTGCTTCTGCTGACCCAGGGTAGCAATATCACTCCAGTTTCTGGCATCACAGGAAACCTGAATCTTGCCCTGGCGAGCCTTGTTGACCCAGAAGAGATTCACCTGATCGAAATCAGCCACAGTACCTAGATCTACATAGAGCCACTGGGCATTCTTTGCCAATTCAGACTTCCATACACTGGAGAAGTGCATGGATGGACGCCATGAAGTAGTATTTTCGATAAGTTTGACGCGCCACCACGCAGCACCCGGCATCGTAAATTCGATGCGAACATGCTCGTAGTTGCCCGTTTTCTTCAAAGGTATGGAAACATTCAGCTTGCGGAGCGGCAATCGCACAACATCCTGGAACTTGTTAGGGTCGGAACTTACCTGCTGCTTGGTAGCCTCACCAGGAAGTCCGGTGCCTTTCTCTTCACCCAGCACCTCCCATTTCGTACCATTGTGTGAACCCATCACACGAATCACATACCCCTGAGTAGCCTTGTCCTGATAGTAAGCCAATTCACCTGTAAACTTCAGATTTCTGAGGTTTACCTTCATGGCTTCCCAATTGAACTCAGCAAAAGCCTTCTCGCCCTTGATATACTGACTGGTGACCGTGTTGCCATCAATCATCTTCTCCTTGTCACGGTTGGACAACTCGCCTTCATTCGTTCTTACACTCAGGAAGGAAGGAGCCTTGCTGGTGATGATACCATCTGTTACCAGATGACCTGTAAGATTGAAATCGGCATTCGAAGAAGTATATACCATACGGTTCAAGGCGATGTTCCTATAGGTATCATCCTTCACCATTTGAGGAGCCGTAAACTGAGACGGGCGTCCCGGATACTGTCCGATACCCCTTGTCCCGGTCTGATCGTCGGCATAAGTCAAGCCCAGAGCCTGGCTGAGTAAAGCTATAACCACAACTGCTTTCTTCATTATTTTTTAAGTTTAAGTAATATACTAAGTTTTGTGCAAAGTTACAAAAAAAAATTATACGCACAAATATTTTAAACCAATTTATTTATTCTTGCGTATTTTAGGGGCAAAAAATACCCAATGCCCTATAAAAACAAAGAAAAAGCGCAACAGGCAAATAGTCTGTTGCGCTTCTATCATTAAATTTCAATTGAACTAGTACTCATTTCTTCTTAACGGTTCACGACCAACCGTCAATCACCAACTACTCAACGACGATTGGCTTGTACTTAGGCACCAATGCCTTCATGATACACCAGCCTACGAGGTAAGCCACGCTGCAGATGCAGAATACAATCATATAAGCACCTGGCTTGCCATCGAAGCCCATGAAGGTGAAGGCAGAACCCTGACCCTCTGCGTAGGTAAAGAGCATACCAGAACCCTTGTTGATGAGGAAAGAACCGATACCACCCGCCATAGCACCAATACCAGTGATGGTAGCCACAGTTGACTTAGGGAACATATCACCGATGGTAGAATAGAGGTTGGCAGACCAAGCCTGATGACCTGCACCGAGCAAACCGATGATGACAGCTGGCCACCATGCACTATACTCACCCATAGGCTGAGCTATCAGACCGAGCAATGGGAAGCAGGCAAAAATCAACATCGCACGCATTCTACCGATATATGGATTCATACCCTTCTTATCTACAAAATAGGTTGGCAAATAACCACCACCAATACTCAATACCGTAACAATCGCATAAAGAGTGAAGATGAGGGCAATACCCATGCCAGAGTCTGAAGAGTAACCATACTGATCAGAGAAGTAAGCAGGAGCCCAGAAGAGGAAGAACCACCATACACCATCGGTCATCAACTTACCCACGATGAACGACCAAGTCTGGCGATAACTGAAGCACTTGAGGAAACCGATTGTCTTCTCCTCAGAAGCCTCTGCAGTCTCAACTTTCTCAGCCTCAGCATTTACCTTCTCCAAATCTTCATCCTGCTCAATGTAAGTAAGCTCAGCCTTGTTTACATGCTTGCTCTGAGAAGGCTTCTCATAAAGCCACACCCAGAGACCCATCCATACATAACCGAGCACACCGATGATGATGAAAGCCCACTCCCAGCCCATGCTGCGAGCCAGCAATGGAATGGTAGCTGGAGCTGCCAAGGCACCTACAGATGCACCACTATTGAAGATGGCTGTAGAGAAAGCACGGTCTTTCTTTGGGAAATACTCAGCGGTTACCTTGATGGCTGCAGGGAAGTTACCTGCCTCACCCACAGCAAGAATCAAGCGGCAAGAGAGGAACAACCATACACTGATGGTGGCGATAGCTACAGCTGCATCACTGCCAGCCTGTACCAGGCGGAGTGCCTCGATAGAATCGTAACCCTCGATCTCCATAGCTACCCAACCGCAACCTGCGTGCATCACAGCACCGGTTGACCATACGAAGATGGCGATGAGATAACCTTTCTTGGTACCCATCCAATCCACGAACTTACCTGCGAAGAGGTTGGCGATGGCATAGAAGATAGAGAAAAGACCGGTAATCGTACCGTAGTCATCATCAGTCCAGTGGAATTCTGGAGCGATGAAGTCTTTCCATGTTAATGACAGAACCTGGCGGTCCATATAATTGACTGTGGTGGCAATAAAAAGCAACGCACAGATTACCCAACGGAAGTTGGACATTTTACTTGTTGAAATAGGACTCATTTGTCTCAGTTTTTAAGCGTTTTGTTTTGTTATTCTAATGTAGGGATCTTTACCACCTGCATATCATTATAGATGAGGTTCTCACCCGCCATACCCCAGATAAAGGTATAGTTGCTGGTACCTGCAGCGCAGTGGATAGACCATTCAGGAGCAATGACAGCCTGCTCATTGTTCAACCAGATAGGACGTGTCTCCTGTGGTTCACCCATGACATGGAGAATCTTCTGACCTTCTGGGACATTATAATAAAGGTAAGTCTCCATACGGCGGAGGTGAGTATGAGCTGGCATGGTGTTCCAAACAGAACCCTCCTTCAACTCGGTAACACCCATCTGCAGCTGGCAGGTACGGACACCAGCCACGCCATCGATGATCAACTGGTGGATCACACGGTCGTTGCTCTCCTTCAGGCTACCCGCCTTGATGTTGTTGGCATCCTTCAGGGTTACCTTCTTGGTAGGATAGGTCTGATGAGCGCAAGCACTGTTCATATAGAACTTAGCAGGCTTGGCAGCATCCTTGCTGCTTACCTCGATGCTCTTGGCACCACGACCTACATAGAGAGCCTCCTGGAAAGCAAGTGTATATTTCTTGCCATCTACGGTAACTGTTCCCTCGCCACCGATATTGATGATACCCAACTCACGGTTGTCGAGCAGATTCTTCTGATCGTTTGGCTTATCAGTATAAAGCGGAGCGATAGAAGTGAGCTTCAAAGGAGCAGTTGTTGGCTCTGCACCACCGATGAGGAAACGGTCGAACATGGTGTAGGTCCAGTTTACCTCACCTGGAGCGAACACCTTCTCGATAGCGAACTCACTGCGGAGACGCTCGGTTGTATAATGCTTGGCATCCATCGGATTGCTCGCATAACGAACGTTATAATTAGTATAGGCATTTTCTGCCTTCACTTCGTATCCACACTTACCACACTGGCCAAAAGCCTGACTTGCTGTTAATACCATTGCTGCTAATATTAATGTTAATTTCTTCATAATCGTTTACTTTGAACTTTGAATTTTGAACTTTGAACTTTATGATTACTTAAATTCTTCGTTCTTCACTTTCTTGTTTTATTTCTTGGCTGCTGCCTTTTCTTCTTTCACGATGCGCTGGCGGTTGAGAACCAGCAGGGCGATGGTGATGATGGTGAGCACACCCATACCGATGTAAGAGAGCTTGACGCCACGATAGATGACCCATCCGAAGAGAGAGGAAGCGAAATCGAGCGCACCACCTGCGAATCCGTCAGGAATATGAGCGGCATTATCGCCTGTGGCAGCATATACCTGGTTGGCTGCCATCGTAAAGTCAGGTGCCATATCGGTTACGAAATAGAGACCGATAATCAGGGCTACCAAACCGATGATAAGGGTCTTCACTACATTACCCTTGGTAAATGGCAGAATCAATGGGAAGAGGTAGAACATTCCTGCCAATGATGCCAATGGCAAGAACTGGTTGCCAGGCAGGAATACTGCGATTGCCAGGATAACCGGAATCAAGATGACTGATACTACCAAGGTAGTAGGATGACCGATAACCAAGGCAGGACTCATACCGATATGTACCTTCTTGCCGTTGAACTTGGTCTTGACCAACTCCTGTGTCTTCTCAGAGATAGGCTTCAAACCATCGATAAAGAGAGAGGTGATACGAGGAATCAACTCCATCACAGCTCCCATGGTTACACCCAGGAAGAGAATCTTCTTGATATCCAACTGAGCAGCCCAACCAATCAGGGCACCTACGATGACACCGAGAACCAATGGTTCGCCAAGTACGCCAAACTTCTTCTTCAATCCCTCTGCATCTACATCGAGCTTAGAGAAACCAGGAATCATATCCAGAAGCTTGTTGAAGACGATGGCAAATGGCATGAAACTCTGGCAGAATGGCTGCGGAATAGAGATTCCATCCAAGTCGTAGTACTTCTGGAACTTGTCGGCGGTCAGGTCTGCACATACCAATGTAATCATATAGCAGACGATGGCTGCGAAGTATCCCCAAAGCAAGCTCTCGCCCATCACGAAGTAAGCTACGGCACCGATGAATGCGAAATGCCAGTAGTTCCAGAGGTCGATGTTTACCGTACGGGTGGTCTTGGTAATCAACATCAGGAAGTTGACACCCAAGCAGATTGGGATAATCAAGGCACCCACCGCAGTATTATAAGCTACGGCAGCAGCTGCAGGCCATCCCATATCAAACACATTCAACTGCAGGTGATAGATGTCGGAGATAGCCTTCAACGGGTCATTGAAGTTGGTAGTCAGCAAAGCTGTCACCACACCCAGTCCCACGAAACCCACACCTACGAAGAGTCCCGACTTCAAAGCCTTTCCGAATTTCATGCCAATACACAGTCCGATGACCGTGAAGATGATAGGCATCATCACGCTCGCACCCAGACTAATAATATAGCTAAATACTTGTTCCATTATTACTTTTGAATTGTTAAATAGTTAAAGAAATACACATAAAAGTGCACCCTTGCTTGTTTTTAGATGATTTGTTGGTTGCAAAGATACACTTTTTTATTCATATTCAATACGTTTTAATGGAAAAATTTACGTAAAAAAGAATCCCATCCGAGCTTTTCGGATGGGATTTATCGTTTTTTATACGTTTTTGCACGATTTATTGTCGCCAGCAACGCTTCTTTTCACGCTTAATCCTGGTAATAAACCCTCTTCACTCGGTTGCTGATGGTGGTCAGCACTTCGTAAGGAATTGTCTCCAGAATATCACTCAACACCTGAACAGGAAGATGCTCGCCGAAGATTTCCACGCTATCACCTTCCTTGCAGTTGATGCCGGTGACATCGATCATCGCCACATCCATACAGATGTTGCCTACATAATCTGCCTTCTGACCGTTGACCAGACAGTAGGCATGGCGATTGCCGAGACGGCGGTTCAAGCCATCAGCATATCCGATAGGAATGGCAGCGATGACACTGTCCTTATCGAGGATGGTCTTGCGACTGTAGCCCACACTATCGCCCGCCTTCACGTTGTGCATCTGGAGAATGGTAGTCTTCAGGGTGCTCACGCAGTTGATGGTCTTGTTGTTGCGGGAGTTGATGCCATAGAGTCCGAGACCCAGACGGCACATATCCAACTGGCGCTCCGGGAAGTGCTCGATACCTGCCGAATTGCAGATATGGCGCAGGATCTTATGGTCGAAGGCAGCCTGCAACTGTCGGCTTCCCTTATCGAAGAGTTCAAACTGATGGGCTGAGAAATCATCGAAACTATCGTCATCGCTTCCCACGAAGTGAGAGAAGACAGAACGAGGGATGATGGCATTCTGATGCTTCAGCTTACCGATAAGCTCCTCCATATCGTTTTCAGGATCGAAGCCCATGCGATGCATACCGGTATCGAGTTTGATGTGAACAGGGAATCCGGTGACACCCTCCTTCTCGGCAGCCTTGATGAGTGCATCGAGCAATCGGAAAGAATACACCTCAGGCTCCAGGTCGTAATCGAACATAGTCTTGAAGGCCGTCATCTCCGGGTTCATAATCATGATGTTGCTGGTGATACCGTTCTTGCGAAGAGTGACACCCTCATCGGCAACAGCCACAGCCAGATAATCTACACGATGATCCTGCAGGGTCTTGGCAATCTCTACCGCTCCGGCACCATAGCCATCCGCCTTGATCATGCAGACCAGTTTGGTTTCCGGCTTCATGAAGGCACGGTAGTAGTTGAGGTTGGCAACCACCGCATTCAGATTGACCTCGAGGGTGGTTTCATGCACCTTCTGCACCAGCAGTTCGGTAAGCTGATCGAAACCAAACTGGCGGGCACCCTTCAGGAGGATGACCTCATCGCGGAGGGAGGCAAAGACCTCGCTATTGATAAACTCCTCCACATTCGGGAAGAAGAACTTTTCTGAAATCTGAATCGTATCATGCTGCTTGCAGAGTTCCGGACCGATACCGATGAACTTCACTACGCCACGCTTGCGGGCAAGATCGCTCACCTCTTTATATAGAGCCTCTGGAGTCTGACCACTCTGATAGATATCGCTCAAGATCAAAGTATGGCGACGACCACGATGATCAGGACGGCGGTTCATGAAGTCGAGAGCGATGTCGAGTGAGTTGATATCGCTGTTGTAACTGTCATTGATGAGGGTACAGCCATGCTGACCCACCTTTACCTCCAGTCGCATCGCAACCGGTTCGAGCAGTGCCATACGCTTGTCGATATCCTCGGCAGAGAGTCCGATCTTGGAAGCGACAGCAGCACAGATGATGGAGTTCTGGATGGAAGCATCATCGATGAAAGGAATGGAGAAACTATCCTCTACACCTTTATATATATAGGTGATGACGCTCACGCTCTGCTGCTTCTCAATCTTCTTGACATAGAAAGGAGCCTCAGGGTTCTTGAGCGACCAGAAGAGTTTCTCGCCTTTATAATCAGGATATTCAGCCACCACCTTGGTAATCACCTCATCATCGCCATCATAAACCACGGTTTCAGCATCATGGAAGAGGATGAGCTTCTCACGGCATTTCTCCTCCAGGGAAGAGAAGTTCTCCTGATGGGCTGAACCCACATTGGTAAGAACGGCGATGGTAGGCTGGATGATGTCACGGAGGGCAAGCATCTCGCCAGGCTGACTGATACCCGCCTCGAAGACACCTACCTGGGTCTGCTCGTTCATCAGCCAGACAGACAATGGCACACCTATCTGGGAATTGTAACTGCGAGGGCTGCGGGTAACGAACATGCTTGGCGAGAGCAGCTGATAGAGCCACTCCTTGACCATCGTCTTGCCGTTGGAACCCGTAATACCCACGATAGGGATATTGAATTCATCACGATGGCGCTCAGCCAGACGCTGAAGAGCCTCCAGCGTATTGACCACCTTCAGGAAGTTAGCCTCCGGATAATCAGAAGCATAGCCCTTAGGGACATCAGTTACCACAAAGTTTTTCACACCTCTGCGATACAGTTCAGGGATGTAATTATGACCATCATTGCGCTCAGACTTGAGTGCAAAAAACAGAGTTTCCTCTGGGAAACAAAGAGAACGACTATCGGTCAGGATAAAACCGATGTTGGTATCATTGTCTCCATAGCGACGCGCACCTATCAGTGTGGTTACCTTTTCAATAGTATATGTCATTGTCTTAATACTTTAAATGTTCTACATTATGCTTTTGGGCTTTCAGCCCGTCACTAATCCATACTTTTTCTCGAACCATCTTTTCCTTTCTTCCGTTCTGGCGATGAACTTCTGATGTTCCTCGCTATCGGGGTTGAAGGGCTTGTGTCCGAGGGCTTCCCGGATGGGACGCCAGTCTTCCAGGAACAGCTCGGCAGCCTTGCCGAAATAGGTTTCCCGGAATTTCTCCCAGATATATTCTACTGCCTGATCGCTCGGGTGCAGCATATCTTCCTTGTAGAAACGGTAATCACGAAGTTCATCGTTCATGATTTCGTAAGCCGGAAAATAGCTCACCACACCAGGGTTCGCCTTCACCAAACGATCTGCAGCCAACTGAAGCGTAGCCTTCGAAAGCTGACTTCCGTGATAGCCGTATTTGGCATAACGGATGGGGCTTACGGTTACGATTACCTTCAAGCTGGTATCGAAAGTTTCATCTTCCGATGTTTCATCTTTCAAACCTCGTTGCTTCAGCAAATCAATCGCCTTTTGCAGATACGCAGCACATTCCTCTACACTCAGTTTCCTTTCCTCGAAAAGGCGCTGGGGGCGCTTCTGGCAGTTATCCACAATCTCGCCCGTTTCCTTCAGAATATACACGTGGTTCGTACCCAACGTAAAGACTGCCACACGAGGATGCACCTCGGCGCATTTCTCTACCGTATGGAGAATGCTTGCCGGATTATACATTACACCGAAAGGATTCACCGTGGCACGGAAGCGATTCTCCACGAATCGGCGACCCAGATTGTCGGCAAAGCAACTACCCACGAAGAGCATCTGCTCTGCCGGCTGTATCTCGAAGTCGGCCTTCGGAATATCAATTTCTGTTCGAAACAGCATCTGTCTTCTTGCGCTTTTTGATTTCCACTCCTATACCTATTATAATAAGGAGTACCAGAACACCATAGCCGATATAAGCTACCATCTCTGTATTCTTGAGCGACTGAGGATGGAAATCGAGTACCACCTTGTGGTTGCCCGGTTTCACGTTGATGGCACGGAGGATATAATCCACACGTCCCAGTTCTACAGGCTGACCATCTACGGTAGCAGTCCATCCAGGATAGTAAATCTCAGAGAAGACGATGACGCCACCCTTGCTCGACTTCACCTCGTAGGTGAGATTGTTTGGCTTATACTGAATCATCTTCACCACCGAAGTGTCATCCTGCTTCACGCTCTGAGCCAACTGCTCCTTGAACTTAGCATCAGCCACCGCCACATGGCGGAGGTTGACCTTGCCTACGCCATCGATCTCCTCGTTGGCATTGTTGACATACAGCACCTCATCCACGAACCAGGCATTGCCGTAGGCGTATGGATTCTGTACAGGAACCGTCTGACCGCCCTGCAAAGGCAGGATGAAGTATTTGGTATTGAGCATGTTCAATACAGGGAAGATACTGTCGCCATTCACCTTGGTCATATCACCGCCAGCCTCAGCCACAGCCTTCATCGTCTTCTGCATCTCAGGAGCGATATGTTCATCAATCATCTCCTGATAGCGACGGAGCTTGGCAGGATGATAACCACCGATGCTCTTGTGGTAATAAGAGGTCTCGTTCTCATTGAAGGTATTGGAAGCGAGATTGAGCACACGGTAATCGAGCGCCTTGTCGCGGCAGATAATCTTATCGGTCTCCGTCATCTGCTGAGGAGTATCGCGCACGTTCTTATCTACGAACATATCATCGTAGAGATAACGCTTGTTCACCATCCACATATCTACGAGACAGAGCACTGCGATGCCGGCAATCATATACTCAGCACCCAACTTCTTCATCTTGTAAAGCAGCAGGAAGGCTGAGCCGATGACGATGATCCAGAACGAGCGCCAGCAATCAGAAGTAAAGATGCTCTTGCGAATCTCGATGAGATTGCTCATGAGCGGCCCCTGGTATTCTGCCGGCAACTGCTGCAACGCCTGAGTTTCCTGAACGGAAATGAAATCAGGGAAGAAAACACCCGGCATCAGGGCAAAGAGCAGACAGAAGCCTGCCGTCAGACCAAAGCTGGCATATACCAGTTTGATCTTACTGGTGAGTATCTCCGGCTCATCAATGATTTTCTTCAAAGCCATCATGGCAAGCAACGGAATGGTGAACTCGGCTATCACGAGGATAGAAGCCACCGTTCGGAACTTGGCATACATCGGAATGTAATCAAGGAAGAAATCGGTGAACGGCATGAAGTTTCTACCCCAGGAGAGCAGGATGCTCAGGATGGTGGCAGCCAGCAATGCCCACTTCATCGGACCCTTGACAATAAACAAACCGAGAATGAAGAGCATACATACGAATGCTCCTACATATACAGGACCGCTCGTACCAGGCTGGTTGCCCCAGTACTGTCCGAGCTGCTGATAAATCTGCACGAAGTTAGGATCCGCCTTCTCCATCGCCTGCGTATTCTGGGCGAGAGGTACGGAAGCACCACCCTTGGCATCAGGAATCAGAAGCGTCCAGGTTTCATCAATACCATAGCTCCACTGGGTGATATAGTCTCTATCCAAACCACTGCTGGTCTGGTTGGCAGTATTCTTCTTCACCAGTTCGCTCTTTCCACGCATGGTTTCCTGACCATACTGCCAGGTATGATACAGGTTGGAGAGGTTGAGCGAGATACCGATGAGGGCACCCACGACACATACCGCAGTCGCCTTGCCGAAGCGGGCGAGTTCCCCCTTCTTGATGGCATCTACCAGGAAGGCAATCACCATGAAGAGGATGATGAAGAGATAATAATAGGTCATCTGCACGTGGTTGGCATTCACCTCGAAAGCCGAGAAGATGGCGGTGAGGAGCAGACCTTTCAGATACTTACCCCGATAAGCCAGCACCACACCCGCAATCATAGGAGGCAGATAGGCCAAAGCCCATACCTTCCAGATATGACCTGCTGCAATGATAATAAAGAAGTAGGATGAGAATGCCCAGATGATGGAACCCAGCGCCGCCAGCGATTGTCGGAAATCGAAGGCACGGAGCATGATATAAAAGCCCAGGAGATAGACAAACACATACCATACATAATCAGGCAACCACAGATGATAAGCCTTCGTTACCTGGCTGAGCACCTGGGTACTGCCGTACGAAGGCGACATCTGATAGGTTGGCATACCACCAAACACAGAGTTGGTCCAACGGGTTGTCTCGCCAGTCTGCTGTTGGAAAAGCTCTTTCTCATGTCCCAATCCCTTGCTCGCCGCCGAGTCGTGTCGGAACAGAATTCGTCCGTCCATGTCGGCAGGCATGAAGTACACGAAAGAGATCACTGCAAAAACAATCACTACCAGAATATCCAGTAGATACTTCTTCAATAATTTCATCTTTTTCTATAAACGTTTATAATTTGGTGCAAAGATAATGAGAAATGAAGACACTACAAAATAATAGAAGAAACTTTTTACTTTTTTTATCGAAGAAAAGACGCAATAGGGTTTTCCCCCTATCATTATAGGGATTCTCACGCTGCAAGATGACCGAAAATCAAAGGTGGCAAAATCAAGAGCATATTATAAAATATAGGTGGGGAAATGTTTTTTTATGGGATTTATTTTGTAACTTTGCACCCAGAATAGAAATAAATCGATATGAAAATAGGAATTATCGTTGCGATGGACAAGGAGTTCACGCAACTCAAGACATTATTGACAGAATCGCAGACTGAGCGAAAGAATCATAAGGACTTCGTCATCGGAAAAATCGGCGAGAATGAAGTAGTGATGCAGCAGTGCGGCATCGGAAAGGTGAACAGCGCCATCGGAGCTGTGGAAATGATTGATAATTACCACCCAGACCTCGTCATCTCTTCGGGTGTGGCTGGAGGTGCTGACATCAACCTCAATGTTACAGAAGTGGTGGTAGCTACCGACTGTGTATATCACGATGCTTACTGCGGTGACGAATGCGAGTATGGACAGATTCTCGGTATGCCTGCCCTCTTCAAGACCCCAAAGGAGTATGTAGAAAAGGCGCTTGCCATCAATGCACAGCCAGACAACCAGCATCCCAAGATTCATGCCGGACAGATTGTAAGCGGAGAATGGTTCGTAGATAGCAAGGAGAAGATGCGCTCTATCCTGGAGCACTTCCCTCACGCCATGGCTGTGGATATGGAAAGCTGCTCCATCGCACAGACCTGCCACATCTACAAGACTCCTTTCATCTCCTTCCGCATCATCAGCGATGTACCTCTGAAGGATACCAAGGCACAGCAGTATTTCGACTTCTGGGCTAAAATGGCAGAAGGATCATTCAATGTCACCAAGGCTTTCCTCGAAAGTCTGTAACATTGAGCTTTGAACTTTGAACTTTGAACTTTATGATATGCAATACGGATTATTATAAAGTTCAATATTCAAAGTTCAAAGTAAAAAGTAATCATAAAGTTCAAAGTTCAACATTCAAAGTTCAAAGTAATATGAATAAGATTCCAAGTTTTACTATCAATCATAACAAGTTGCTCCGCGGCATCTACGTAAGCCGCAAGGACGAAGTAGGTGGAGAAGTAGTCACCACCTTCGATATCCGTATGAAGGTGCCTAACCAGGAGCCTTGCCTCCACAACGGTGCCATCCATACCATCGAGCACCTGGCTGCCACCTACCTGCGCAACGACGAGGAGTGGAAAGACCGCATCATCTACTGGGGACCAATGGGATGCCTCACCGGCAACTACCTCCTCATCAAGGGCGACCTGGAGAGCAAGGACATCGTAGAACTGATGAAGCGCACCTTCCAGTTCATCGCCGACTTCGAAGGAGAAATTCCAGGACAGGCTGCCAAGGATTGCGGTAACTATCTGCTCCACGACCTGCCTATGGCAAAGTATGAATCGAAAAAATATTTGGAAGAGGTACTCAACTGCATCACCGAAGAAAATTTGATTTATCCTACACAGGACTAACCCTATACAAACGCCCGCAAAGCAAAATTGCGGGCGTTTATATTTAATTAACCAGAAAAGTTTTGTTACTATTTATAAAACTCCTATCTTTGCAGATGAATCATTAGTAACAATCACCAATCGCATCAATAACTATTATATACATCTATTATTATGGTAAGATTAAAGTGTATCGATTTAAATACAACAACCATGAACATCAAAAAAGTTTTTATAGGGGTGTCCCTCGTCATGACTGCCATGGCTGGCCACTCCCAGAGTGTTTTCCAAGTAAAGCAGCAGTCGTTGCCTAATCCAGACAACGAGCCAACAGCTGTGTTCCCGGTTCCAAGTGATCGCCAGATGAAATGGCAGGAGACAGAATTCTATGCCTTCTTCCATTATGGCATGAATACCTATACCAACAGAGAATGGGGACTCGGAAGTGAAGACGTAACCCTTTTTGCACCAACCAAGAAGCCAAACCCGGCTCAATGGCTTAAGGCTGTGAAAGCAGCTGGCATGAAGGGCGGTATTGCCGTGGTAAAGCACCACGATGGCTTCTGTCTCTGGCCTACATCTACAACCGATCATTCTATCGTGAATTCAGGCAACGAGAACGGCAAGACTACCAACATTCCTCGCGACTTTGCCAAGGCAGCCCGCAGTCTGGGTATGAAGTACGGCTTCTATGTTTCTCCATGGGATAGAAACAGCCAATACTACGGTACTGAGAAATATGTAAACGATGTTTTCCTGCGCCAGTGCGCGGAGTTGGCACAGTATGGCAAAGACCAGTTTGAAATGTGGTTTGATGGTGCCAACGGTGGCGACGGATACTACGGCGGACGCAATACGACCGTAAACGTTGACCGTTCTACCTATTATGATATTCCTAACCTCAGAGACTCTATCCACAAGGTTTGTCCAGACATCATCCTCTGGGGTGTGGGTGCTGAGGCAAGATGGATTGGCAACGAGGCTGGATGGGCTGGCGAAACCAACTGGCTCACCGACGAAAGAGGCTATGCACCAGAAAGCAACGGTATGTATGGTACCGAGGATGGCTGGCAGTGGGACCCGGGAGAGAGCGATGCCAAGTTCACCGACAAGGGATGGTTCTGGCACGAGGGCGAGAAGCCTCTCTCTGTAGAGCGCCTCTTCCAGATGTATCTGGAGACTGTTGGTAGAAATGCTACTCTGATTTTAAACTGCCCTCCAGACAAGAGCGGTTTGCTGCCTGATATCGACGTTCGCGTGCTCAAGGAAATGGGCAACATGATTCGTACCCGTCTGGGTAAGGACCTGGCTCAGAAGGCAAAGGTTACTGTAAGCAACACCCGAAAGGCTGGTGCCAACCGCAACTATGCAGCCAAGAACCTGACCGATAACAACAAGAATACCTATTGGGCTACTGATGACGGCGTGAAGCAGGCTACCATCACCTTCAACTGGGACAAGCCACAGACCGTTCGCTATGTGGATATGATGGAGTACATCCGCAAGGGTCAGCGAGTAAGAAAGTTCCATATCGAAATCTCTGAAGACGGAAAGACATGGAAACCAATCGCTGAGAAGTGCACCACCACAACCATCGGATACAAGCGCATCATCCCGTTGAACGGCAGCACATCAGACAGTTACGGCAAAGGCTATCAGGTGAAAGGCCTGAAGGTTGTCATCGACGACAGCAAGGCTTGCCCATTGTTACATTCCATTAAAGTATTTTAAACTTTGACTCTACACTACGAACATGAAGAAATTACTCATAGCATTGTGTTTGTTACCATTGGCTGCAATGGGACAAGAAATTAAGTTCGACACCCAGGATTACAAATCCGTGGGAGTTTACGACAGATGGGAGCATTCCCCATTCCGCACAGGAGAACTGGCGGGCAACTGCGAAGTCGTGGATAATCCAGACCTCACCAACAATCCCAGCAAGAAGGTGCTCGGCTTCCAGCGTTCACGCCTGGCTTCCAACATCTTCGGTGCAAGAATAGATCTGAAGAAGCCGATTGCACTCGGTCCATCCGGAAAAGTAGTTCACGTACTGATCAACCGTCCGATGGAAGGAAGAGTGATGCTGGTAGGTCTCGGAAAGAGAAGAGACAGAGCCGGACAGTCGCAGGAAGTAGAGCAGTTCTGGATCAAGTCAACCACTCCTGTTCCTGCAGGACAGTGGGCTGATGCTGTTTTCCCAATCAAGAGCGCAGAAGGTGTGGATATCTATAGTCTGGTAGTGGTTCCTCACGCAGAGTCTCCTCATGAGATGAAGGAGGATGCCCTGGTCTATATCGATGACATCAATATCCACCTGACCAACGCTCCACGCATCACCTTGCTGAAGACCGAAGGTACAGCCAAGAAGAAGGCTCACAGCGAGTTTGTTTCTGTAACCGAGGCCAACCGCAACGGTATGGTGACCGCAGCAGACGGAACAACCCTCAACAACCACAAGGTGGCATACGGCAAGCCATTCAAGGTGAAGATGGTTCCTGCTCCAGGATTCACATACGGTGACTTCACCATTACCCATGGTGACCAGATAGAATCGCTCAAGAAGACAGATATCGCCAAGGATGGTACCTTCACCATTCCAGCCAAATGGATGGATGGCAACGTAACCATCGAGTGCATCTTTATTTCTACAAGCAAATAAAGATCAGATACATTCATATAAAAAAAGCAGCTTGGAATTTCATAGGAGATTCCAAGCTGCTTTTTTATATTTCCATTATTTCTGTTTTCTCTTACATCTACCATTTCAGTTTTCCGTATTTCTCCTTATACCACAGTTGCCAGCCATTCACCAGGTTCTGCCAAACCACATAGGCGCCCGGTGCTACGGCAGCAAGCGGATTGAGGAAAGTAAGGGTGAGCCAGATACCAACAATGGTATTCTTCTGTCCCAAAGCCTGACCGGCACTGATGCTTGCATCATAATGTCTGCCCACCGCCTTACCGATGGCAAACTGGATGAGACAGACAAAGAGCGGAACGATGAGCAGCAAGGCAAGAATCCATCCCGAAACCTCGGCATGGAGGATATTGCGAACCGTCTCGCCCATCAGGATAGTAAGGTTGAAGCACCACATATAGAAGCCCAGATCCTTCACGCTCTTCACCTTATCCACCCACTTAGGCAGGAACTTTCGGCTCAGCAAAGCCAGAAGCAAAGGAACCACCAGTACCGTGGTTACATTTCTGAATACCATCGCACTCATGAAAAAAAAGGAAACATCTGCCCCCTTCTCCACCATCGGGAAAAGACTAGGAATGATAACCATCGTGAATACATTGGCTATCACCGTATAAGTAGTCAACGAGCCGATGCTTCCACCCAACTTCTCCGTCACCACAGCCACGGCAGCCGCCGTAGGACAGATAAAACAGATGAAAGCACCTTCGAGCACCAGCTTGGTTTCATAATTATCTCCGAATTCGAAGATAAGCACCACCATCATCAGTGCCAGACTGGTTCGGATGAGCTGCAGGATAAAATGCCAAGTCTTTGGCTTCATCTCCTTGATCTCAATCTTGCAGAAGGTAACATAGAGCAAAGAAAAGAGCACTACCGGCATCAGATCTACCAGTTTCGGTCCCACCGCATCCCCCAGAGATTCCAGGAAAGGAACATTGGCAAAAATCAGATAGCCCACGGCTCCCAATACCAGGGAACAAGGCAAGGAAAATTTTCTAAAGAATGATAATATATCCATAAACATAACTTCAATTTGGCTGCAAAGTTACGGCAAAAAGAACACACCGCAAAATAAATTGATGTTTATTTTGCGATGTGCAATCTTATTTGGATATAATCCCCATTAATAATCAGGGTTTTGTATTAAATTAGCATTTTTCTGCATTTCATCAAGAGAAATAGGAAGCAGATAGTTTTTATTGTTCCATGAACGAGTCTGCACTTCCTTTATACTATATATAGGAGTATCACTTCCCTTTGGGTAACGGATATCAATACCTTGCGCATTCTTGATAACATCTGGAGCAATCATCCATCGACGAATATCAAAGAAACGATTCTGTTCATATGCCAGCTCTATATTTCGTTCGTTACGATAACGATCACGCAGTTCATTACCAGTTATCGATTCATCTAAATCAGGCATATTAGCACGTTTGCGAATGATATTAATATATTTACGAGCCTCAGCATACTCACCTAATTCAATGCAACACTCAGCATAGTTAAGCAATATTTCTGCATAACGAATCTGCCGATAAGGGTACTTTTGATATTCATACTGTTGGTCCATATTAGGATCTATACCTTTATGCATATAATAGCCTGTATAAGTACCATTCCAATCATCAATAGGACTATTACGCGTATCAAGACCTGGGGTGTAGAAACCATTTTCCTGCTCATAATATCCCGTCTGAATCTTTCCTATCGGATCAGAAGCATATACATCATCTGGACGTTTCTTCCATAAAGCCCCATCATAAAGTACAGTAGCATAAAAACGAGGGTCACGATTCAAATAAGGATGCTTAGCCTGATCGGGATTACTCCAACTGAATCTAGTACCATCTGCCATCTCATAAGAATCAATCATCTGTTGGGTTGGCACATTTCCTCCCCAACCATGATAACCATTCGGGCTATTAAATTTACCAAAACTAGGACATTGGAAATCGCTAGTACTATGATTGACATTATCATAATATGTAAGCATGATATCCTCTGAATTACCATGATTGATAAACAACTGCTCATAATTACTAATTGCCTCCTCCGGTGTAGAGAACCCACCTTCACCCACAAGCTTATAAACACCTAAGTCAATAACAGCCTTTGCAGCCTCCTTGGCTTTCAGCCAACGCTCCTTTCGATTATCATCGGTATAGCTCACCAACTCAGGATTTGCATAGCCAGAAGTCCAAGAAGCATGAGAATTAAACAAATCACTTGCAGCATAAAGCAGAACTCTTGACTTTAATGCCAAAGCAGCTCCCTTACTAGCTCTAGCCTTATCTGTAGAGATAGGTAAAACTTGAGCTGCGGAATCAAGATCCGAAATGATATAATCAACTGTTTCTTTTAAAGTATTTCTTTTAACAAGCATATCATCCTCAGCTTCATAAGCTTTGGGTAAAATAGGAACACCCCCATAAAAGCTTAACAACCAGGAATAATAATAAGCTCTTAAATAATGAACTTCTCCCTTTAGCTGGTCTATATCAGAACCATTCAGCCCATTATCTGCAACACGCTGGAAGAAAAGATTGCAATTGCGAATATTCTTATAAAGACTATTCCAACTGACATTATGGAATGCAATAATCCAAAAATCTGGCGCTAAAATACCTAGATAGCTAGGACTTATCGCATTGTTAACTACAGGCTGACTTTCCCATGACCAAACTTCCATTGCCTGATCGTCAATCGCAGAGAACATAACCGAATGCAAGCCATAATACTGTCCTTCGTAAATATTATTCACGAAAGCATTTGCCAAGGAATTATCTTTCCATACAGTTGCATCAGAATAGCGATCTTTAGGCGTTACATTTAAGAATTCATCACTACATGCAGAAAATAGCAAAGCGACTATTGCTAAGAAAAACAATATCTTTTTCATATTTATATATCATTAGAATAATTAGAATGTAATTGACGTACCGAAATTAATAATCTTACTCAATGGATAGTTATATCCTCTACCGCTGGTATTCTCAGGATCATAGTCCTTCATACAAGGTGCAATAGTAAGCAGATTGTAACCATTTATATAAAAACGCAAACGCTCTATTTTGATTTTACTTGTCAACACATTAGGTAATGTGTAGCCCACCTCTACGTTTTTTAAACGGATATAATCACTACTGTGAATCCAGAAGGTATTACTTTGATTAACCCAATATTCATTTGAGCGATTGTATGTGCGTGGATAGGATGTACTATGATTTTCTTCTGTCCAACGATTATCATAGAAACTTTTCAAGAAGTTACCAAAATCACCAGACTCCGTAGATTGAAAGAAAACACCTCCCATTGCTCCCTGTAACAATGCAGTAACATCGAATCCTTTATATTGAGCGCCTAGATTAATACCATAGGTAAAAGTTGGCACACTTGTACGACCATATCGGATACGATCATTACCATCCAGTTTATTGTCACCATTTATATCAGCAAACTTAATATCACCAGGACGAGCACCAGGCCAATGAGCAGGATTGCTGTCAATCTCTTCTTGTGTCTGATAGATTCCAACAGCCTTGTAAACCAAACCTGCACCAATAGGCATACCTGTTGATTTTTGATAATCAGGAGCTCCAGGAGCCTCATCCCAGAACAAAATTTTATTCTTGGCATATACTCCATTCAATCCTGCATTAAACATAACATCACCAAAACGATGATGATAACTCAGATCAAAATCAACACCCTGGTTACGCACCCTTCCCAAATTTTCATCAGGCAAAGTCATACCAGAAGTACTAGGAACAGAAGCATTTCGATGCCACAATATATCTTTACGGGTATTACGGAAATAATCGATGGTGAAAGCAAGTTCTCCTTTCAAGAATTGCAGATCCAATCCAATATTCTCCTGTGTAGCTGTCTCCCATGTAACATTCTTATTTGGCACTACATTTTCTTTTAATGCTTGATTATAAGTTGCACCAGAATTCGTTATATACATCAGATTGTTATAAGAATAAGATGCAAGATACTGATAGGCATTAATGAGATCATTACCCGTCTGCCCCCAAGACGCACGAATCTTTGCAAAGTGGATGAAAGGCAACATCTTCTTGAAATAATCTTCTTCTGAAATCACATAGCCTAAAGAAGCACCAGGAAAGAAGCCAAAATGATTAGACTGATCAAAGATATAAGATCCCTGATAACGCCAGACTACTTCTGCTAAATACTTCTGCTTATAAGCGTAATTCAATCGACCAAAATAATTAAGTCGAGCCTCAGTATAACTAGAACCCGTATTATTAATTTCACTTTGTCCACCAGCAAAAAGTTCATCAATAGCTGTTGAAATATAGTATCGACGATATGCCTCATAGGAATCGCCACGTCCTTTAATACGCTCTACACCCAAAGTAGCATTCAGAATATGATCCTCTCCAAAATTACGATTATAATTCAAGATAGCACTCAACTGAATATTATAATTATTCTCTGAAGACTGATTGAGACGAGCATCATCATATCCTTTCTTTCCTTTTTGAAGCAAAGGCTGTCCGTTTTCACCATAAGAAGTTCCATCCCAAGAATAGAGATACCAAGGGGTCTGCCAAATCTTTCTGAAACGGAATGTTTTGTCAAAAGAAGCACCCAACTTCAAAGATAAACCTTGAATATAAGGAATCTGAATGTTCAAACCGAAATCTCCGTTTAATACATAACGCTTGTCACGATCATAACCTGTTTGATCTGTACAAATAACCACAGGGTTATCACCAAATTCTATATCAGGTCCGGGAGTTCCATCAGGCCAATAAGCAGGCATATTTGGTTTTGAACGCATCAACATACGGAAGATGTTCTCAGAAGAACGTGTTGGAAACTTTCGATCTTCGAGACGTCCAGACAGATTAGCTGTCAAATCTAATCCTTTAGCCAAATTTACATCAAAGTTGGAACGTAAATCATATTGCTTGTATTTAGTTGCACTATGACGATAGAATCCATCTTGCGTTTTAGCTGACATACTAAGGAAATATCTTGTTCTCTCAGTGCCACCAGATACCGATACATTGGTATTACTCTGAGGTGACCAATCCTTTAGCGTTTCTGCAAACCAATCGGTGTTAGGATATGACCAAGGGTCAGAACCATCCGCAAACTTTTTGATTTCGTCTGCAGTATATCTTGGCGTATTGCCTGCATAAGAATCAATCTCATTCAAAAGAGTAGCATATTCTGCCGCATTGCACATCTCAGGTACAGTTGTAGGGCGAGACAAACCGTAATTATAAGAGAAATCAACGGTAGGCTTTCCCTGTTTGCCACGTTTGGTTGTAATAATAATAACACCATTAGCAGCTTGTGCACCATAAATTGCAGCAGAAGCATCCTTCATTACAGAAAGCGACTCTATCGTACTTGGGTCAATGCGTTCCAAAGAACGACCAGGTACTCCATCAACAACAACCAATGGCTCTGCATTACCAAAAGTATTCACACCACGAATGCGAATTGTAGATCCATCATATCCTGGCTCAGCAGTATTAGATATGGCAAAGACACCAGGTAATCTACCAGCCAATCCATTACTGACATTGGTAACAGGTGCTTTCACCAAATCTTCACCTTTCACACTGGTCACAGCTCCAGAAAGGGTAGCTTTCTTTTGCACTCCATATCCAACAACCACAACATCATTAAGAATTTCACTATTTTCCTCTAAAAGGACCATTAATTTATTCTTACCTTTTACAGGCACTTGCAGATTTTTATAACCTACATAAGAAACTAACAAATTAGCATCAGGACTTACCGATATAGTAAAACTTCCATCTAAGTCGGTTACTACACCATGACTAGTACCAGCTTCCTTAACGGTTACACCAATTAAAGGTTCGTTAGACTTTGCATCTACGATTCGTCCCTGTACATTCCTGGACTGTGCCATTATCGTAGTGGACATCGCACACGCTAGAAATAAAGAAAAAACTCTGTAACTCTTCATAAATTTTATCGTATTAATTGTTATAGTTATATACCTTTTCTATCGAGATTGTATGATTTCAGCCGAAGTTTTCAAGCCCTTTGATTTTATCGTAAGCTTTACTTTTCCTGCCTTTTTCGTACTTCGTACAACTGCAAGAGCACGCCCTTTCCAAGACTTATGGATTTGATCCGCATAAGTGTCAGGATCTTTAATATCAGCATTTCCTAAAGCAGCCAACACTCCAGAACCTGTAACAATAGCTTCCAACTCAACAGATGCATTAGGACATACACGACCTTCCCTATCAACAATTTCTATTTGAACAAAAGACAGGTCTGTTCCATCAGCCTTCATCTCTCGATTTTCAACCTTAGTACGAATAGCAACTGGCTCAGAGGCAGAAGACAGCATTTTAGCATCTTTAACTACTCCATTTTCCACCCCCTCGACCTTCAAAGTTCCTGGTTTAAATGGCAATGAAAAAACAGCTTTCATCTCCGTTTCACGACCGACAACTTTTTCACCAACTAATCTATCATCCAGGTATAAACGTACTATCGGATATTTAGAATAAACCTCAACCTCAATATTTTTTCCTTCATGACCTGGCCAATTCCAACTCTCCCAGGTAGGATAAGCTGTCCAAAGTCCAGTTCTGATTTTTCCATAATAACCATCTGGCTCTCTTACTGCCATATACAGTTTCTCCGTATCATTATACAAAAGATTTCGATAATGAGAAATCGGCTTACGCCACCCCGTCAAATCGATGTCGCCACAATAGGCCGCATGCCATGGATAAAGAGGACGCTCATAATGTTCACCTGGTACATCCCCATCATACCACCATCTTCCGATACCAGATTCACCCAAGTAATCTATACCAGTCCAGATGAAATCACCTATAATATAATCAAAATCATGAACCAACGACCAATTTTGGTAGGTATCCTTGGCATAAGATTCAGTCTGCCACATAACCCTATCAGGCACACGCTGATGATCTTCCTCATGTTTATGAATCATATAGTTATAACCCGTAATATCCAGTTCTGCAGCTAGAGGATCATAGATTTCCCAAGCACTATCCCAAGCAGCCAACGCAGAAGTGATAGGACGATTATCGTATTCACGAATCTTACTAGCCAACTTATGAGCAGTAGTAACAACTTCTATTTTT
The DNA here is from genome assembly GCF_003436715.1 of Prevotella sp. TF12-30. Classification (NCBI taxonomy): domain Bacteria; kingdom Pseudomonadati; phylum Bacteroidota; class Bacteroidia; order Bacteroidales; family Prevotellaceae; genus Prevotella; species Prevotella sp. TF12-30. The sequence goes on from NZ_QSQJ01000001.1 coordinate 190,238, forward strand.
TTTCGTTCAATGACCTCATTACCAATGCTCCATGCTATAATTGATGGGTGATTTAGATCACGAAGAACCATTCCTTCTATATCCTGCTGCCAATACTTATCAAAAAGCGAGGCATAGTCATGTGGAGTTTTAGCCTCACGCCATCCATCGAACGCCTCATCAATTACAAGCATTCCCAAGCGATCACATGCTTCTAGGAAAGCTTCTGATGGCAAATTATGCGAAGTACGTAAAGCATTGAAACCAGCACTCTTCATCATCTGTACTTTTCTAAATTCAGCCCTATCAAAAGCGGCTGCACCTAAAATTCCATTATCGTGATGCACACAACCACCATTTAAATCTAACTTCCTGCCATTCAAGAAAAAGCCTTTCACTGAGTAATGAATCGTTCTAATACCAAATGATTGGCTATATGTATCGATTATCTTATCATTATCCAGAATAGATATATGTGCATCATAAAGATTTGGGGCATTGATGTCCCATAATTTAGGGTGAGATACCTTCAATTTCTGTATAACTTCTTTTTTGCCTCTAGCAGGTATTATCACTGTAGAAACTGCATCTTCTGCATCGGCAACCTTTACAGTTACTTTCACTTCCTTATCCACAGGAGTTTCATTATTCAACATAGTTTTTACCTGAACAGTTGCTTGAGATGCAGAAACTTGCGGTGTATGAACGGCCACTCCCCAATTCTCTATATGAACTTTGGGTGTATGAATAAGCCATACATGACGATAAATGCCAGAACCAGAATACCAGCGGCAGTTCTTTTGCTGTGAATTATCTACTCTTACAGCCACAACATTTTTCTTACCTGGTATAATTGCAGAGGTCGCATCACAAAAGAAAGAAGTATATCCATAAGGATGCCCACCTATTAATTGACCATTCACATATATTGAAGAGTTCATATACACCCCTTCAAAATAAAGATATACCTTCTCTTCCTTAAGAGCTGCAGGAACCATTAGCTCTTTACGATACCAGGCAATACCAGCCACCCGATATCCCCCATCATTACCAGATAGCGCCTTTTCGTCTATTGAATGTTCTATACTCCAATCATGTGGTAAGTTCACAATACGCCACTTTGAATCATTATAGTCTGATTTAGAAGCAGCCAGTTCATCCCCCAAGAAAAATTTCCATGATGAGTCTATAAGTGTCTTTCTCGGCAATCCTGCCGCATACATAACAGCAGGAAGCAAACATCCAAATCCCATCATCAGCATAATGATAAGCACTCTTTTTTTTATTTCCTTTTTCATATCAATTAAGTTTAAATGTTAAGAAATCTCGAGTGCAAAATAAGGAAAAAGAAAAAAGAAATAGGGATCCTTTTTGTATCATTGAGGGCTATTTCTAGCTCTATGACACAAAAAGAACCCCTATTGAAGCAATTGAATACCCTATTTAGTTCTGTTTTAAATATTCAGATGGTGTTTGTCCCATTTCATCCTTAAAACATTTCGTAAAATATTTAGGATTTGTAAAACCTAAAGAGTAAGCTATTTCAGAAATAGACTGTTTATGCTGTCCCAACATTGTACATGCTTTTTTCATTTTTACGTTTCGAATAAAATCCAAAGGCGACATTCCTGATATCGCTTTAATCTTTCGATATAAAGTAGAACGAGAAAGCAACAGGTCATGTGCTAACTGTTCCTGACCATATCCAGAATCGTCAATATGCTTTTCTATCAAGTTCATCACATTCTTTACAAAAGCTTTATCTGCCTCAGACATTTCAGGCATCTGCCGCTTTAAATGACTCTCCTCTATCAACCGTTCTACTCTTGCCTGATTATGATAATGGCGCAAAGCTGAAAGACTAGCCCGGCGACGCACAAAATGGACTATGAAATATATACCAACTAGTGCCAATAGGACATAAATGACAAAAGCCGTCGTAGTTTCATAAAAGGCATGTCTGCGCACAAGAAGCATAATTTCTTCTGCATCGGTCCAGGAGCCATCAGCTTTCTGCCACCTCACCATAAAACGATGCTTACCAGAAGGAAGACTGCTATAAAAAACAAAACTATTTTTCATGTCAAGATTCATCCAATCAGGATCTACCCCTTCCAATTTGTATTGCACATTTTCAATCCTACCAGGAGCATAAAGTAAAGATGCCACACATATTTTGATATTTCTACTATCTGCAGGTAAATATACAATACCCTCATGGCTATCTTCGTCCGGATTATCAAACATCATACTCATATCATTTAAGAGAACATCAGATACACGGAAACCAAAGTTATGAGGTAGTTCTTGTTTATCAGGATCATGCTTGATATGTATAAATCCATTATGTCCCCCCGCAAAGACACCTCCATTCAAATCTGGACAAAGAGCTGAACCACGAAAAGCTTTCACAGCAATATTCTCGCTATTGGCTTCATAACTCGTTTCTCTGAGAGTATGGATATCAATACTCAATAGCTTTTTATTAGTCAATATCCAAATTTTATTTCCAGACGACTGTATAGACAAAAGAGCACCATCGGATAAATGGCTATAATTCTGACTATGAAACTTCGTTTTGGAAACATCACTTTTAACCAATCTGCTCAAAGAAGTAGTTACCCATAATGCACCTAACTTATCTACACATAGATGTTCTGGCAATTCACCTACAGACAAAACTTTCATATTTCCTACGGTTCTTGAAACAATACTATGACCATCGAAAGAATACCGATAGATATTATTCCCTTTTACCCCCCAAACGCTACCCTTATTATCCACCGTAAACGCATCAGGACGAAGAATATCCTTGCCTGATGTATAAACAGCTGCAGCATGAGGCTTACGAACATATAAATTCGTTGAAGTAAGAATCCATAAATTGCCATCTTTATCTTCATTCATATCTACAATCTCACCAGGATTTGCCAATACAGCATTCATTTGAACATCCTCTCCCAATTGAATCGCATGAGACTTTCTTACAGCCTTGACTAGGCGATTTTGATTACGTAGTTTCAACCACATTCCACCTGTATGAGAACGCTTCATCAAAGAAACCTCTCCCAAACCAAGAGTACTTCCGGATGTCATTGTTCCATTCTTTAAATCATAGAGCAATACCCCATAACGATCTTGTCCCATCCATAGCATATCAGCTCCATCATAACCGAGATTAACAATATTAGCATCATGCTGAAGCGTCTCCTTCAGATTAGGTAATGTATAACTCACAGCTCCAGAATGATCAAAGTAAATTGTATATCCCATATCATATGAACCCAACCAAAGATTTCCTTCACGATCTTTCAATATCATAGTGAACATCTTATGAGAATCTATAATTCCGGATATATCAACTGGTACCAATTTACCTTTCTGGTATTTCATTGCGTGTAACTCATCGTAAGAAAGCATCCATAAATAGCCTAACTGATCATCCTGAGCCATACTAAAGAAAATCTTATCTTCTGCATTTGTACCGGAGATTTTTACTATCTGTCGCTGATAACATGTAGAGTCGGACGCCTTAGGATTAAAAAGCCACAATCCATCACCCCAAGTACCAATCCAATAATGTCCCTGCTTATCCTGTAACATTGTATAGGGAGTAGCACCTTGAGGCATTGGGGGATATTTTATAAAGGAATTACGTATCTTATCATAAGCAAACAATCCACAATAGGTCATTGCCCAAAGGCGATTATCACGATCCACATACAATTGGCGAAAACCTATATCATGGGAATCTTTTTGCAAACCATAAGCAACAACCTGTTTCCCATCTGGGGAACAACGAAAAACATGATTGCCTGCAGCTACCCAAACTTCTTCTGTAGAGGGATTGGTGACAATATCCGTAATTGCTAAATCTTTTATTTTTTTATCTAGTATCTTCGTTGTCTTCCAAGTCTGCTTATCGTATAAAGTAATTCCTACACCAGTAGCTATCCACACATAACGATCATTATCTGTAATATATACAACACGGTTATCAGACAATAAATCTGGATGTTTATAATTAGATCTAAATGTATGTAAACGATAACCATCATACCTAGCCAAACCTGATGTCATACCAAACCACAAGTATCCAGTTCGATCTTGATAGATATCAAAGACCTCATTAGAATACAACTGATAGAAAAAAGGAATAGGGCGTGCCACCATATGCTGAGCTTTTACATCATTATAAGTGCAAAAGCTAATACATATAAAAATACACCTTATTATATAAATAACATCTAGGTTTTTATTTTTTGCCATAAATAAGTTATTCTTTAAAATGACTGTTAATTACATTAAGACAATACTAAGATAAACTTTCATAACCTATATCATACCCATATTGAATATAAAGAATCCCCTGCCAATCGAATACCTAAGTAATCGATTAGAGGGGAATTCTCACGGATCCATTTATATATAAGCTATAGCTTAATCCTTATTACTACGCTTGCGCTCCAAGTGATCGAGAATCACCTTGCGCATACGCATACTCTTAGGAGTTACCTCTACGTACTCATCCTCACGGATGTACTCCAGGCACTCCTCAAGGCTCATCACGGTCTTTGGAATCACGCGAGCCTTGTCGTCAGAACCAGAAGCACGGACGTTGGTCAACTGCTTTGCCTTGGTTACATTAACCACCAGATCGTTGTCGTGAACATGCTCACCAACAACCTCGCCGCCGTAAACCTCCTCACCTGGGTCGATGAAGAACTTACCGCGATCCTGCAGCTTGTCGATGGCGTAAGCATAGGCAGTACCTGTTTCCAGCGCAATCATGCTACCGTTAGAACGGCGGGGAATCTCGCCCTTATATGGCTGATACTCCTTGAAACGGTGGGCCATGATAGCCTCACCCTGAGAAGCAGTGAGCACATTGGTACGAAGACCGATGATACCACGTGAAGGAATATCGAACTCGATATCAACACGCTCGCCCATGTTCAGCATAGAGGTCATATCACCCTTACGACGGGTAACCATATCAATCATCTTAGAAGCAAACTCCTCCGGAACGTTGATGGTCAACTCCTCGATAGGCTCGCACTTCACGCCATCAATCTCCTTGTAGATAACCTGAGGCTGACCTACCTGAAGCTCATAGCCCTCACGGCGCATGGTCTCGATGAGCACAGAAAGATGGAGCACACCACGACCAGAAACGATCCACTTATCAGTGGTGTCCTCGTAAGGCTGAACACGAAGAGCCAGGTTCTTCTCCAACTCCTTGTTCAGGCGGTCCTGAATGTGGCGTGATGTACAGAACTTACCCTCCTTACCGAAGAATGGTGAATCGTTGATGGTGAAGAGCATACTCATGGTAGGCTCATCTACAGCGATTGGAGGAAGTGGCTCTGGGTTCTCGTAGTCGCAGATGGTATCACCAATCTCGAACTTCTCCAAGCCGACAACGGCACAGATGTCACCAGAATCCACATGGTCTGTCTTCTTATGACCCATACCCTCGAAGGTATGGAGTTCCTTGATCTTGGTCTTCTCCTGGGTACCGTCACGATGGCAGATAGTTACGTTCATACCATCCTTCAAAGTACCACGGTGTACACGACCTACGGCGATACGACCGGTGTAAGAGCTATAATCAAGAGATGTGATCAAGAGCTGAGGAGTACCCTCCAACTGCTTAGGAGCAGGGATAATCTCCACAATCTTGTCGAGCAGATAGTCAATGTTGTCTGTTGGCTTGTTGTAGTCATCGCTCATCCAGCCATTCTTTGCCGAACCGTAAACCACAGTGAAGTCAAGCTGTTCCTCTGTAGCATCGAGGTCGCACATCAGGTCGAACACCATTTCGTACACCTCTTCAGGGCGACAGTTAGGCTTATCTACCTTATTAACGACAACGATAGGCTTCAGTCCGAGCTGCAACGCTTTCTGCAGCACGAAACGAGTCTGAGGCATCGGACCCTCGAAAGCATCGACGAGGAGGAGGCATCCGTCTGCCATGTTGAGCACGCGCTCAACCTCACCACCGAAGTCAGAGTGTCCTGGAGTATCGAGAATATTAATCTTTGTACCTTTCCAATTGATAGACACATTCTTTGAGAGAATGGTTATACCACGCTCGCGCTCCAAGTCGTTGGAATCGAGCACCTCGCCGCTGTTATCCTGGCCGTCACGGAACAGCTTACCAGCGAGCATCATCTTGTCAACCAAGGTAGTTTTACCATGGTCAACGTGCGCAATAACTGCAATGTTTCTAATGTCTTGCATTTCCTTTACCTTAAATACTTAATGAATTTGGGTGCAAAATTACAAAAAAATCCCGAAAAATTTGCATAATTCACTGAAAAGTTGTACCTTTGCACCGCATTTTAACGGAAACCACCGTGAGGAAGGTCCTATTGTGCATAACATTCATTCATAATAATTAAATTTTAAGTATCACAGCTATGTATTTAGACAAAGCAAAAAAAGAAGAGATCTTTAGCAAGTACGGAAAGTCTAACTCTGATACTGGTTCAGCTGAGAGCCAGATAGCATTGTTCTCATACCGTATTGCTCATTTGACGGAGCACGTTAAGAAGAACCGTAAAGATTATACTACAACACGTGCGTTGACACAGCTTGTAGGAAAGCGTCGTGCATTGCTCGATTACTTGTATGATCGCGACATCAATCGCTATCGTGCTATCATCAAGGCCCTCGGTCTTCGTAAGTAATCAGCGAAAGCAGACACATTGCTTAACAGAATTAAAAATCCCATCGCTCGCAAGAACGATGGGATTTTTCTTTTTATATCAACTTATTAAGATTGCTACTTACTGCGCTGAGATAGGCAGATTGCGGAACTCTATATACTGATAGGTCTCGCCATTAGAATTGTACTTGAATGGAATCTTGACAACGCTAAACTCGGTGGCACTGGTGCTGACATTCTTGATGACAAACGTAGCCTTCATCGGGATACCTGCGAGCAAGGTATAGAAATTATAGCCTAACCAGCGATTCTTGCCCAAGAGGGTTGTTTCCGGATCACACTCGTAAGCATCGCCACCATCATCATATATAGTAGGAGTATTGCCATAAGCAGAAATCTCATATTCCTTGCTACCGATATTCTTGAATGTTGCAGTGATCACAACATTCCTGCCCTGACGAACACACTTCAAGAAGTTGAACTGCAACTCAGGCAATGAGCAGGTTACCAAATCGGAATTGGTATTCTTGACATCTGCCACTACCTGGGTAGGCAACTTAATCGCAAACTCCACATCATTAGCCTTACCCTTGACAAAAGTAGAATTAATCTGCTTGATGGTGCGATCTACATCCTCTATCACCATAATACCCTTGACAGGTACATTAGAAGGAAGCATCTTATCAGAATAGTTACCTAACTTTTCGCCACCCAAATAGAAGTGCATCTGATGTTTGACATTCTTGCTATCAAAAGCACAAGAGCCGTCATCAAAAGCATTGAAGTGCATTTTGAGTTCACTGGAAGTGGTGTTGGTAATCACAAAGTTGATGTGTACATCGTTGCCATTAGCTACGCAACTGGTATATTTTACTGTACACCCAGGGATAGAGCCAGACGCCTTATTAGTCTTCTGGTCATTAGTAAGCACGGTTTCTGCCACCTTGCCCAATTTCTTGAGCCACTTCTGTGCATGGATTTGCTGTACGCTCAAGAGAGAGAGCAGCAATACGAAAATGATGGATTTCTTCATAATTGTATCGGTTTATGTTATTAATTAAATAATTGTCAGTTCGTTCCTAGAAAGAGCCTTTATCCTAAGAAAAAGAAATGGCACCTTTACTTGTTCTTGCTTGCAAAGATAGGGAATTAAGCAATAACTTCCAAGCTTTTTGCCAAGAAAAGTAAAGGTACCATTGTGTAAATGAGCAATTTTATATCATTTGACGCTGTTTTTTACGGAATGACACTCCCCACCATCTGTCTTTATCCTTAAGAAGTAGCAACCTTTTTATGTGGAATCATCTATAATATCTCCTTCAGAGGTTTCATCACGAAATCGCGCTCTTCCATCAGAGGATGAGGAACCTTGAAATCGGGCTCATCAATGACCAGATCATCTATCATCAGAATGTCGATATCGATGATGCGGTCGTGATATTCCCCATTTACAGACTTCAGGGTTCTGCCCATCTCCTGCTCTATACGCTGGGTAGCCTCCAACACCTGGCGAGGGGCCATGGCGGTGAGAACCATCACACAGGAATTGATGAAGTCATTGGGTGAAGAATAGCCCCAAGGCTTGGTTTCGTAAAGAGCAGACTGGCGCTCTACCACGCCAATCTGCTCTCCTATTTTATCTATTGCCTCACGAATATTACGCTTCCGGTTGCCCAGATTCGTTCCGAGACCTAAATATACTTTATACATACTTATTCACACTTTTATAAAAACTGTGGATAACTCAGTTCATCTACTGAATATCAATCACTTCTATATGTACAAAAACTGTTTATTCCACCATTTAGTCTGGAAGTATCAACAGTGAGTCACCATAGCAACCAAACATATAGCCATTCTTCACAGCCTTCTTGTATGCCTCATATACCAGGTCGTAACCGCCAAAGGCAGCTGTACACATCATCAAGGTTGACTCTGGATGATAGAAGTTGGCAACAGCACAGTCTGCCAATCCGAAATCGTATGGAGGGAAGATGAACTTATTGGTCCATCCATCAAACTCCTTCATCATTCCGTCTGTACCTACAGCAGTTTCTGTAGCCTTCATCACGCTGGTACCGATGGCGCATACATGATGACCTTCCTGCTTGGTCTTATTCACCAGTTCGCAAGCTTCCTTAGAGATAATCATCTGCTCAGAATCCATCTTGTGCTTGGTAAGGTCCTCTACCTCAATCTCGTGGAAGTTGCCCAAACCGCAATGCAAGGTGATGTAAGCCTCGTTGATGCCGTTGATCTCCAAGCGCTTCATCAACTCACGAGAGAAATGAAGACCTGTAGCAGGAGCAGTTACGGCACCCTCCTTATCAGCGAATACACACTGGAAGTCGTCCATATCATCCTCAGTAGCATGGTGATCCTCGCGGGCATCGATGATATAGCGAGGAAGCGGAGCCTCACCCAATGCAAAGAGCGAACGCTTGAAGACATCGTGATTGCCATCCTCATCATAGAGGAAACGGAGGGTACGGCCACGGCTGGTGGTATTATCGATTACCTCGGCTACCATCTCGTTGACATCATCAAAGAACAGCTTGTTGCCGATACGGATCTTGCGCGCAGGCTCTACCAGCACATCCCAAAGACGCATCTCGGCATTCAGCTCACGGAGCAGGAACACCTCAATCTTGGCATCAGTCTTCTCCTTGGTACCATAAAGGCGCGCTGGGAATACCTTGGTATCATTGAAGATGAAGGTATCACCCTCTTCGAAGTAGTTGACGATATCCTTGAACTGCAGGAATACTGGATTGCCATCAGCATCCACCATATCCTTGCCATTCTCGTCCTTCTTATACATTTCGATGGTTTCAGACTTCTTGTGGAGCACCATGAGTCGAGACTCGTCACGACGGGTAATCTCGAATGTACGTTCACCACTGGCAGTCTTGACCACACGCTTAGTCTTATGTGGATAAAGTGCCACCTGAGCAGCTGGCAACTTAAAGTTGAATTGTGATAGTTTCATGTGATATTATATCTCCTTTCTTAAGATGATTTACTATTAATGTCATATCTCGAAATTCGAGCCTAGTTATTGGCAAGGCTGTCTTCTATCTCCTGTGCATCGAGCCATTCCTGGAAATGATCAAAGTCGATGCAGTTCTCTACCGAGAAGCTTCCAGCCTTGGTACGGCGGAGGGCTGTGAGAAAGGCACCGCTATCCAGGGCACGACCGATGTCGCGTGCCAGGGAACGGATGTAAGTACCCTTACCGCAAACCACTCGGATGCTTGCCGTCTTCTCCTCATCGTTGTAATCGGTGAGTTCGATTTCATCCACACGCACGGTCTTAGGCTTCAGCTGTACCTCCTCGCCTGCTCTGCGCAGGGCATAAGAACGGTCGCCATTCACCTTTACGGCACTATAGGTAGGTGGAACCTGCTGAATCTCGCCAACAAACTGCTTCAGCACCTCCTCTACCAGCTCACGGGTGATGTGCTTGGTAGGGTAAGTATGGTTCACACTGTGCTCCTTATCGTAGCTTGCCGTGGTAGCACCCAACTGAAGAGTAGCCGTATATTCCTTGGTATGTGTCTGTAATTGCTCTATCTGCTTGGTACATTTACCCGTGCAGAGCACCAACACACCCGTAGCAAGGGGATCGAGCGTACCGGCATGTCCTATCTTCACCTTGAAGCCGAGTTTCTTGCTGAGCAGATAGCGGACGTGCGCCAATGCTCCAAAGCTCGACATGCGATAAGGCTTGTCGATGGCTATAATTTCTCCTTTTCTAAAATCCATATATTAAATGATTGAACAGATGATGGTAACGGCACCTGCAATAGCACAATAGATACCGAAATATACCAACTTACCCTTCTTCACGATATTGATCATCCACTTACAAGCCAGGCAGCCAGAAACGAATGCTGCCACGAAGCCCACAATCATAGGGAATGCATCGATGCCGCCAAGAGCCTCTTCTCCCTTCAGACCCTTTAAGAGGTCGAGCAATGCCTCACCCAAGATAGGAGGAATCACCATGAGGAATGAGAACTGAGCCATCTTCTCCTTCTTGTCACCCAGCAAAAGACCGGTAGCAATGGTAGTACCAGAGCGTGAAAGACCTGGCAATACAGCAAGTGCCTGACCGAGACCGATGATGAATGCATGCAGAGGAGAAATATTCTCCTTCTGGCGTGGCTTGGCGAAGTAAGAGAAGGTAAGAAGACATGCAGTTACGAGAAGCATGATGCCCACGATGAGCAAGCCAGAACCGAACACTTCCTCTACCTGATCCTTGAAGAACAGACCTACTACTCCCACAGGAATCATAGAGATAACGATATTGAGGGCATACTTGGTTTCCTCATTCATCTGGAACTTGAAGAGACCCTTCAGAATCCAGTCGATTTCCTTCCAAAGAATTACCAATGTACTCAGCACGGTAGCTACATGTACCATGATGGTAAAAGTCAAGTTATCCTCACCATTGATGCCGAAAAGATGGGCACCGATAGCCAAGTGACCACTACTACTTACAGGCAAATACTCTGTGAGACCCTGGATGAGTCCCAACACTAAAGCTTCAAACCAATTCATTGATTACTGATTATTTTTTATACCTTATTATATATAGGGAATTGAAAAGCCTACTCCCTTGTTTATTTACTTGATTGTCTTACTCTATTCGTCCTTAGGCTTGCGTATAACCGCATAGATGATAGAGAGGAAACCAATCAGGGTAACGGTTGGTGCCACTACAATACGGCGAGTACTGAAAATATCAGCATCGAAAGAGTGCTCGTTAGAGCCAGCGCCGCTCATCAGGAGGAAACCGATGATGACAATTGCCATACCAATTGCCAACAAGATGAAGTTCATCTTGTCAAATGCTAAATTCTTCTTATCCATTATATATAATGTTTAATGTGTAATGTTTAAATTTTGTAGAGATCTCCCGCCTTCATCTTGAGGAACTTGTTCACCGAGATATTGGCACAGAGAGCCGTAATGATGATACCGAAGAGGAATACCGAACCGCCTGTGATGGCAAGCTCCTGCCAGCCGAGCACATTGACCAGTTCCGGCTCGTGAAGCGACCAGGCATAGAGGCATCCACCGAGGAAACCATCGGCAAGCAAAGCCGCAACTACACCCACCGATACAGCCCTCTTGATGAAAGGCTTGCGGATGAAGCCCCAGGATGCACCCACCAGCTTCATGGTATGGATGGAGAATCGGCGGGCATAGATGCCCAGTCTCACCGTATTGTTGATAAGCGAGAACGAGATAAAGGTAAGCAGAGCAGCTACGATAAGAAGGCCGATGCTTATCTTGGTGAGCGAATTGTTCACCTGTTCTATCAGGTCGTGCTGATAACTTACTTCCGTCACGCGCGAGTAGCTTTTCAGTTCCTTGGCTATCCACTTCAGGGAATCATTGTTGGCATAATCCGCCTGTGTCGTGATTTCGATAGATGGCTGGAAAGGGTTCACACCGGCAAATTCGCTAGGATTGGTACCCAGATCGTGGGTAGCCTCCTGCAAAGCCTGTTCCTTGGAGATATAGGTCAGACCTTTCACGTAAGGACGTGCCTTCAGGCGCTTACACATCTGCAAGCCCTCAGGATTGGTAACATCCTGCTCCAGCATCACCTGTACCACCAGGTTCTCCTTGACATAGGAAGAGAGGTTTTTTCCCATCAATACGGAAAAGATGACCAATCCCAACAAAACAAGCACCATGGCGGTGCTGATGCATAAAGTAACGACCTGCAATCCACGATGATTGCGAGGCTTATATTGTTTCTTTCTCATTTCTAAATCAATTTATTTTCAGACCGGAAGGGCGTAATTACCCAAATTGTTTGCAAAGATACACATAAACGAAGAGATAACAAAATAAAATTGCATTTATTTGCATTTATTCAATTAATTATTAAGGGTAGAGAGATTCGCTGCATAAGGTACTTGACTCTATTATAGTATGTGATGGATGATGGAATAGATTGATATTACGACTATCCTTAATAGAATTTGTGGATATCATAAGAGGAATTTATTGCTACCATTAACCGAAATTGTTGCTAAGCCTAATAAAAATCTTCGTTCAGCGACGTTGAATGTGTATTCAGCATCGTTGAATGTGCGTTCAAAACTTATGAACGGAGATTTCTATTAAGGATAGAAGCTTTTTCCATTAAGGATAGAAGCTTTTTCCATTAGGGATAGAATCTTTTTCTATTAGGGATAGTTGTATCACCCATGCTATCAAACATTAAAAAGGGCCGACCTCACGGCCAGCCCTTTCAAAATACTGAGTAAAATTCAAATAGGTATGACTTGAATTTTAACTAAACATAATAGTGAATTGAAGGTTATAAATCCTTCTAAGCAAATTTTACATCTTAGTGATGACACCCTTCTCTGAACTCTCCAGGAACTGGATGATGTTCTGAATCTCCGGACCATCTGGCACCTGATCCTTGATCTGGTTGATGGCATCGAAGAGGGATGTCTGACCATGGAATACCAGTCGGTAGGCATTCGCAATGTGCTTGCGAACCTTCTCGGTAACCTCGGCTGCTTCCATGATGATGGTATTAGGACCTGCATACTTCACAGGCTTACCACCGGCAATGATATAAGGAGGAACATCCTTAGAGAAGGTAGTACCTGCCTGAATCATCGCCAGGTCGCCTACTCGGGTCTTGGCGTTCTCTACTACAGATGTTGAGTAGATGACACCGTTACCAATCACGCAGTCGCCTGCAATCTTGGTACCATAACCGAATACGCAACCGTTGCCGATTACTGTATCGTGAGAGATATGGGAACCTTCCATCAAGAAGTTGTTGTTGCCCAGAACGGTCTTGCCACCAGCATGAGTACCACGGTTGATAACCACGCTCTCACGGATGGTATTGTTGTCGCCAATCACTACCTCACTCTCCTCACCGGTAAAGTTGAAATCCTGTGGGAGGGCAGCGATAACGGCTGACTGGAACACCTTATTGTTATTACCCATGCGAGTACCGTTCATGATGCTCGCGAAGGGATAGATGATACAGTTGTCACCGATGACCACATCGTCCTCGATATAGGCGAATGGGTAGATCTTGCAGTTGTCTCCAATCTTAGCCTTTGGAGAAACCTCTGCCTTTGGACTTATTATACTAGCCATAATAATTTAACATTTAACATTTAACACTAAACATTACTTAGCTCCTCCACCCAATGCATAGTAGAGATTAACTACTGCCTGCATCTTGTAGAAGTCATCAGCTACCTTAGAAAGCTGTACGTTGAGCAAAGATGACTGTGCCTGGATTACCTCCAGGTAAGAACCGCCAGCCTCTGACATCAACTTACGTGTATCCGCTACGTTCTGCTCGAGTACGGCGATGCGCTTAGCCTCCACCTTTCCTTTCTCGTCAGAATAGTTGTAGAGTACGAGGGCATTGCTTACCTCGCTACCTGCCTTCAGTACGGCGTTCTGCCAGGTGTTGTAAGCCTGCTCATACTGCATCTTAGCCACCTTCAAGCCAGCAATGATTCTACCATTCTGGAAGATTGGCTGAACCAATGAACCAACAGCAGAAAGCAACCACTTGCCTGGATTCACGATGCCTGCACCAGCAGAATTGGTGAATGCACCTGTACCAGAAATGGTGATAGATGGATAGAACTTGCTGCGGGCAGTCTCAATGCCATAGAAGCACTGAGCCAGATTCATCTCGGCTGCGTGAACATCAGCACGGTTGTTGAGCAACTGGATGCCTACGCCTGTAGAGAATGTTGCAGGAAGACTCTGATTCTCCAGCTTGCCACGGGCAATAGAATGAGCCTGGTCGCCGATGAGAAGACTCAGGGAGTTCTCTGTCTCACGAATCTGACGCAACAGGTCGGTCTTCTGGGTCAACACGGCATAGTAGTTGCTCTCGGCAGCCTGAACGGAAGTTCCGCGATAACCAATCTTGGTATCCTTCAGCACCTTCATGGTCTCCCAGGTATTCTTGGTCAATCCTTCCATATTGTTAACCAGTTCCACCTGCTTGTCAAGCATCAACAAGGTATAATACATGTTGGCGATATTGGCGATGAGGTTGGTCTTTACAGACACCTGATAGTCCTGCAACTGGAGCAGCGCCATCTGTGCACTGCGCTTCTGAGAAAGCAGGTTGCCGAAGAGGTCAACCATCCAACTGGCTGTAACAGGCAAGCTGTAAGTCTTGGTAGCAGCATTGCCATCCCAGGAAGCGATGGTTCCCTGAGGAGTGAAAGACAAAGAAGGCACAAATGCCAACTTGGCACACTTCAACTGCTCTTCTGCCATCTTCACGTTCAAAGCCGCATTGAGGAGGTTGACATTATTGTTCAATCCCTTCTCAATGATCGACTGGAGCTGAGGGTCGGTGAAGACGCTGCGCCAAGGGATGTTGGCAAAGGTAGTAGTATCCTTTACAGCCAAAGTATCTGTATCAGAAGCTACATCGCGAACGATACCGCTGGTCTTCACATCCGGACGCTCATACTTTCCGTAGAGAGTCTTGCAGCTGCTCAAAGAGAGCGCTGCGAGACCCAATATGATGATATTTAAATTCTTTTTCATTGTTTCCTTTGAAGTTACATTGCGTTATTACTTCTTCTCGATACCCTTCTTGTGGTGAGCAGCGTTGGCATACTGCACCAACTCGGCAGCAGCCTCCTCGTTCAACTCATCCTCGAACTTCAATGGAGTCAACTTCTCCTGCAACCACTGGAAGAGTGCGAAGAGAGCAGGAACCACGAAGATCTGACAGATAGTACCAATCAACATACCACCGACTGCGGCAGCACCCAAAGTCTGGTTACCATTCTTACCTACACCAGATGCGAACATCAGAGGCAACAGACCGATAACCATCGCCAGAGAGGTCATCAGGATAGGACGGAGACGGGCACCGGCACCCAGGATAGCAGAGTACTTGATAGCCATACCCGTACGACGACGCTCAAGGGCAAACTGTACAATCAGGATGGCGTTCTTAGCCAACAGACCGATCAACATAATCAACGAAATCTGCATGTAGATATCGTTAGAGTGACCGAAGATATTGGTGAAGATGAACGCACCTGCCAAACCGAATGGGATAGACAATACCACAGACAGAGGCAAGATGTAACTCTCGTACTGGGCACTCAAGATCAGGTAAACGAATACGATACAGAGTGCGAAGATCAAACCTGTAGAGTTGCTTGATTCAGCCTCAGAACGGGTCAAACCAGAGTACTCATAGCCGTAACCCTCTGGCAATGTCTCCTTGGCAACCTCAGCAATCGCCTTCATACCGTCACCGGTAGAGTAACCGCTGTTAGGAGTTACAGAAACATCCATAGAGGTAAACAGGTTGAATCGGGTGATGTTAGCAGGACCATAAATCTTCTTCAAGTTCACGAACTCGCTTACAGGAGACATGGTGCCATCAGAACAACGAACGTAAATCTTGCTCAAATCGTCTGGACGCATACGGCTCTCAGGACCAGCCTGAATCATCACGCGGTAGAGCTTACCGTAGGCATTGAAGTTAGATGCATAGAGACCACCGAGGTAACCCTGCATGACAGACAATACTGAAGATGGAGAGATACCAGCCTGCTTGGTCTTGGCAACATCTACATCTACCATATACTGTGGGTAGTTAGGGTTGTACTGAGTCTGGGCAGTCTGAATCTCAGGACGCTTGTTCAACTCAGCCAGGAACTTCTTCACATTATCAAAGAACTTATTCAAGTCGCCACCGGTCTTATCCTGCATGGTCATGGTAATACCATTCTGCATAGAGAAACCGGAAATCATAGGTGGAGCGAAGGCAAGAACCTGTGCATCCTTGATGGCAGCAGTCTGCTTGTAGATCATACCCAACACAGAAGTATATTCCATTGGGTTGACAAACAGCGCCTCAATACCGCCACCGGTACAAGCCTCCTTGATACGGTGGAAGAATCCACCCGGACGCTCCTCGAATGGCTTCAGCTTCACGATGATGGTACCCTGGTTAGAACCGGCACCACCGATAAAGCTATAACCCATGATGGCGTTACGGGTTGCGATGGCTGGGTTGCTAGCCAACATCTTATCTACCTGCTTAACCACCTCTGCTGTACGTTCCTGAGAAGTACCAGGAGCTGTAGAGATACAAGCGAAGATAGTACCGGTATCCTCATCAGGCACCAGACCCGTCTTGGTAGTACCCATCAGGGCAACCAGACCTACGATACTGACAGCTACCAAGCTACCAGCGATGATGCCATGGTTGATAACCCACTTGACACCACCCTTATACTTATTGGTAATCTTATCAAACTGATAGTTGAATCCAGCGTGGAATCGGTCCACGAAAGACATCTTCTTCTCATGACCCTCCTCGTGTGGCTTCAGCAACACGGCACAGAGTGCAGGAGACAGAGTCAACGCATTGATAGCCGAAATAACGATAGATACAGCCATGGTTACACCGAACTCACGGTAGAAGTAACCGGAAGTACCACCGATGAATGATACAGGAACGAACACGGCAGACATCACCAATGTAATAGAGATGATGGCGCTGGAAATTTCGTTCATCGCATCGATAGCTGCAGTAAGGGCACTCTTGTAACCCTGGTCGAGCTTGGCGTGAACCGCCTCGACCACCACAATGGCATCATCGACCACAATCGCAATCGCCAGCAGCAGGGCTGACAGCGTAAGCAGGTTGATGGAGAATCCGAAGATCCAGAGGAAGAGGAACGTACCGATCAAAGCCACAGGTACCGCAATCATAGGAATCAGCGTAGAACGGAAGTCCTGCAAGAAGATATACACTACGATGAATACCAATACCAGGGTGATGATCAAGGTGAAGATAACCTCCTCGATAGATGCGAACAAGAACTCGGTAACATCCATCAGGATGACATTCTTCAACCCTGGAGGATAACTCTTCTCCAATTCATCAAGCGTTTTCTTCACGTCGCTGGCAATCTGGGTAGCGTTGGAACCGGCAATCTGCTGAACCATACCCATCACGGCAGGCTGACCATCATTGAGCAGGTTTACGTTATACTGCAAACCACCCAGCTCAACCTTGGCAATTTCGCCCAGACGGAGAGTCTGACCGGAAGTATTGCTCTTGATGAGGATGTTCTCATACTCCAATGGAGTCTTCAAACGACCCTTGTAACGCAAGGTATATTCATACTGCATATCAGAGCTTTCACCAAAGCTACCAGGGGCAGCCTCAATATTCTGCTCTGCCAAAGCCTGAGAAACATCAGAAGGAACCAGTCCGAACTCCTTCATCTTCTCTGGCTTCAACCAGATACGCATAGAGTAGTTACGGGTAGAAGGGCTCTGCACATCACCCACACCACTGATACGCTTCAACTGAGGAATCACGTTGATCAGGGCGTAGTTGGTAACAAACTGGTCGTCGTAACGGCCATCGTCTGTAGTCAG
Organism: Prevotella sp. TF12-30; assembly: GCF_003436715.1. NCBI lineage: Bacteria > Pseudomonadati > Bacteroidota > Bacteroidia > Bacteroidales > Prevotellaceae > Prevotella > Prevotella sp. TF12-30. The sequence goes on from NZ_QSQJ01000001.1 coordinate 208,332, forward strand.
AGCGAACATGATTACGTTGGAACTCTGTCGCTTGGTTACAGTGACACCCACCTTGGTAACCTCGGCAGGCAACAGAGACTGAGCCTGAGACACACGGTTCTGTACGTTGACCGCAGCCATATCAGGGTCAGAACCCTGCTTGAAGTAAACGGTGATCTGAGCAAAACCAGAGTTAGACGCGGAAGAGGTCATATAAGTCATGTTCTCCACACCGTTGATACTCTCCTCCAGCGGAGCAACGACTGAGTTCAACACCGTCTGGGCATCTGCACCCGTATAGGTAGCAGTTACCGTGATGGTAGGCGGCGCGATATTCGGATACTGCTCGATAGGCAGCGATACCAAGCCGATAATACCCAGCAAGACGAAGAAGATGGAAACCACCGTCGAAAGTACCGGGCGCTTTATAAAGTTTGTAAATGACATAATTTACTATTTTTCTTTATACCTTATTATATATTACTTCTTTCCGCCCATAGCAGCAGCGAAGGCATGAGCGTTATCCTGAGACTCAGCCAACTTGGCAGCCTCAGCAATCTTCTGATTGTAACGCTCCAGAGTGATAGGCTTGATCTGCTGACCATCGGTCAACTTGGTGATACCCTTCAATACGATGCGGTCGCCTACATGGAGACCAGAAGTTACGATATAGTTCTTGCCATCATCCTGTGGATTTACCTTGATCTCAGAATACTTCACCTTGTTATCCTTGGTTACGATGTAAACGAAAATCTTATCCTGAACCTGAGAACAAGCCTCCTGAGGGATGACGATAGCGCTGTTATGATCGTTAGGAACCACGATAGAACCTGCACCACCACTCTTCAGCAACTTCTCTGGGTTAGCGAAGTGAGCGATGAGAGAGATAGAACCAGAAGTTGCATCGATGACACCACTCATCTTGACTACCTTACCTGGATGATTATAGATAGAACCGTCTGCCAACTGCAACTTAACAGCTGGGAACGCAGCGATAGCAGCCTGAACGCTACCATTGGTCTTAGACATGCTCAAGATCTGAGACTCAGAGAGTGAGAAGAACACCTCCATGGTGCTGATGTTGGAAACTGTAGTCAAAGCCTGACCAGAAGCGCTGACCAAAGCACCAACCTTAAAAGGAAGGCTACCTACAACACCGGCAGAAGGACTGGTAACAGTACACCAAGCCAACTGCTCACGGGCTGAAGCCAGAGCAGCCTCTGCCTGAGCTACCTGTGCCTTAGCGGTTGCATAGCTGTTAGCTGCTGTAGAAAGTTCATATTCACCAATAATCTTGCTATCATACAACTTCTTGTTGTTCTGGTAAGTCAACTTTGCTGTGTTAGCCTGAGCCTTGGCAGTATTGACAGCGGCAGCAGCTGAACGGACTGCAGCCTGATAGGTCTCGCTATCGATAGAGAACAAAGCCTGACCTGCTGAAACAGTCTGACCCTCATGTACAAAAACCTTTGTAATGAAGCCAGAAACCTTAGGACGTACCTCAACATCCTGAATACCCTTGATGGTAGCAGGATAGGTAGTCTGCAATGCGGCGCTGGAAGTGCCGATGGTAGCCACGGCAAACTCATCATCGCCGAAGTCTGGTAAACCACCCTTCTTACTTCCACCACATGATGTCAAAGCAGCAAGAACACAAACTGCTGCAACAAACAAAACGTTTTTAATTTTCATACCTATTTATATTATAATTTATTATTTTATGTCATACCTTATTATATATACCGCCCTCTGACGGAAACTGAAACAATGCTTTTAGTTTTAAAAAGCGGTGCAAAATTACGAATAATAAACGAATAACGGCTCGCAGGGAGCCGTTATTTAACAAAAATTATTCTCTGTTTAAGTTTTCTGCCATATTCAGCCCCATATCCTGGGCTTTCTTCATCAGAAGTTCCATCAGCGGCTCGCGCTCGTTAGCCACCTTGTTGTCCAGCACGGCATCCTTGAGATACTGCTTCAAGACTCCTACTTCGCGGCATGGCTTGAGCTGGAACATCTCCATGATTTCATTGCCGTCGATACATGGCTGGAGCAGTCGCTTGTAGTCACGATCCTGAAGATCTACCAGTTTTTCGCGCACCATCTTGAAGTTATCCAGGAATCGCTGCTTGCGCACCTGATTCTTGCTGGTGATATCAGCCTCGCAAAGCGTCATCAGGTCGTTGATGTCATCACCGGCATCATTCAGCAATCGGCGCACGGCGCTGTCAGTCACCTCTTCATCCGCTATCACAATCGGACGCATGTGGAGCTCCACCAGCTTCTGCACATACTTCATCTTGGCATCCATCGGCAGTTTCATACGGCGGAAGATGTTAGGAATCATCTTGGCACCGATGATGTTATGGCTGTAGAAAGTCCATCCGATGTTGTTGTCCCATCGCTTGCTCCTCGGCTTTCCTATATCATGGAAGAGGGCAGCCCAGCGGAGCCAGAGGTTATCAGAATGCTTGCAAACATTCTCGAGCACCTCCATCGTATGGTCGTAATTGTTCTTGTGGGCTTTTCCGTTGCGGGTCTCCACCTTATCCATCGCCACCAGTTCCGGCAGGATGAGATCGAGCAGTCCGGTATCCTTCAGATAATAGAAGCCGCTGCTGGGATGCTTGGAGAGCATGATCTTGTTCATCTCGTCGCAGATACGCTCGCCACTGATAATCTTCAGTCGTTCGGCATTGCGCGAGAGAGCGGCATAAGTCTCATCTTCTATCTGGAAATTGAGCTGGGTAGCAAAACGTACACATCTCATCATACGGAGCGGGTCATCAGAAAAGGTGATATCCGGATCGAGCGGAGTGGCGATGATGCCATCCTCCAGGTCATAGACACCCTCAAACGGATCGACAAGTTCGCCAAAACGGTCCTTGTTCAGGCAGACCGCCATTGCATTGATGGTGAAGTCGCGGCGGTTCTGGTCATCCTCCAGGGTTCCATCCTCTACAATCGGCTTGCGCGAATCACGGTTGTAACTCTCCTTTCGTGCTCCCACGAACTCCACTTCTGTATCCTTATACTTAACCTGTGCGGTTCCGAAATTTCGGAACACCGAGAGATGTGCCTTCTTGCCCAGCTTCTTCTTGAGGGCAGAAGCCACCTCAATTCCGCTACCCACCACCACGACATCGATGTCATTGGAAGGGCGCTCCAGGAAGAGGTCGCGCACATATCCACCTACTACATAGCATTCCACAGACAGCGCATCCGCCGCCTCTGAAATCTCGTGAAAAATATCCTTATCTAGTATTTGTGCCAGTTCGGCATTGGTCAAATTTCTCATACTCATTTTATTTCGGGGTGCAAAGTTACTGCAAATCGAAGACAATACAAAATAAAAAAGCACTTTTTTTATTTTTATTGTTGAGATGCAGCGTAACTTGTCTAAAGTTACTGCAAATAATGTAAAATACAAAATAAATATTTGGCTATTTCACAATAAATGCGTAAATTTGCACCGAATTTCGAAATTATTATGGCAGATTTATTGAAAACAGAACAGCAGTTTAAAGTTGTTATGGGAGAATGCAGGGCATTATTTGAGAAGAAGCTTCACGATTATGGAGCCTCTTGGAGAATCTTGCGTCCATCTTCCTTAACCGACCAACTTTATATCAAGGCGAAGCGCATCCGCTCGCTTGAAATCAAGAAAGAATCACTCGTAGGCGAAGGCATCCGTCCGGAGTTTATCGCGCTGATTAATTATGGTATCGTAGGACTCATCCAGCTGGAAAAACCATTCGTGGATGAAGTGGATATGACACCGGAAGAGGCGATGAAGCTCTACGACAAGCATGCCCAGGAAGCCCTGGAACTGATGCTCAAGAAGAATCACGACTACGACGAGGCCTGGCGATCGATGCGAGTGAGCAGCTATACCGACTTTATTCTCACCAAGATACAGCGAGTGAAGGAAATCGAGGATATCGCAGGAGCCACACTCGTATCAGAAGGCATTGATGCCAACTATATGGACATCATCAACTACGCAGTTTTCGGTGCCATCAAAATGGGAGAAAAGTAAGAAGGCTCATCCTATAAACAAAAAGGCTCATTCTATCAGGTAAAAGAGGAAAATGATATGACGGCAAAGCAGATTATAACAAAAACATCGGTGAATATCGGGCGACTGCTCGTGGCTGTAACCTTCATCTTCTCAGGATTCGTGAAGGGAATGGATCCACTGGGCACGCAATACAAGATAACCGACTATCTGGAAGCGCTGCATATCGACTGGATATTTCCCGACTGGAGCACCCTGGTGATGTCGGTATTGCTTGCCACTGCTGAGTTTGCCATCGGTATCTTCCTCCTCTTCGCCATCCGACGGAGACTGATGAGCAAGATCACCCTTGCCGTGATGATCGTGATGACGCTGATTACACTCTGGATCGTCATCGCAGACCCAGTAAAGGATTGCGGATGCTTCGGTGATGCCGTAGTGCTCACCAATATGGAGACATTCATCAAGAACATCATCCTCCTGATATTCGCCATCCTGCTCTGGAGAAAGCCGCTGGAGATGCCGAGACTCATTTCGAGACAGACACAGTGGGTGGTGATCAACTACACCTTCCTCTTCTCCATCGTGATGAGCCTCTGGAGCCTGTGGTATCTGCCGCAGTTCGACTTCCGCCCTTATCACATCGGCGCCAACATCGCCAAGGGTATGGAGATTCCGAAGGGAGCCAAGCAGCCGAAGTTTGATACCACCTTCATCCTGGAGAAGAACGGCGAACGGAAGGAGTTTACGATAGACAACTATCCCGACTCTACCTGGACCTTCATCGACAGCAAGACGGTGCAGACCGAAGAAGGCTACGTGCCTCCTATCCACGACTTCAGCATAGAAGATATGAAGACGGGCGAAGACATCACCCAGGAAGTGATTCACCGCAAGGGCTACACCTTCCTGCTCATCTCGCCGCATCTCGACTTTGCCGATGACAGCAACTTCGGAAGCATCGACGAGATATACGAATATGCCACCGACCATGGATATCCCTTCCTCTGCCTCACGGCAAGTACGGAGAAAGCCATCAGGCACTGGCAAGACATCACGGGAGCGGAATACCCGTTCTACATCACAGACGAGACGACGCTGAAGACCGTGATACGCAGCAACCCGGGACTGCTGCTGCTGAAAGACGGAACCATCATCAGGAAATGGAGCCACAACGACCTGCCTAAGATGGCAGACCTGGCAGGCAAACCGCTGGAGAAGACAGAAATCGGCAAGATGCCGGAAGTAAGTGCCGCCAAGAAGATAGCCGGCATCATCTCCTGGTTTGTCATCCCGCTGGTACTCCTTACCATCGCCGACCGGCTTTGGGCATGGGGTGCCTGGATCAGAAAGAAAGAGAATTCAAACAGAATATTATCAACTTTTAAAAAGAAAAGAAAAATGAGAAAGAAAATTGTAGCAGGCAACTGGAAAATGAACATGAACCTGCAGGACGGTGTTGCTCTCGCTAAGGAGATCAACGAGGCATTGGTAGCAGACAAGCCAAACTGTGACGTAGTAATCTGTACTCCATTCATCCACTTGGCTTCTGTAGCTCAGGTTTTGGATTCAGAGATTGTAGGTCTCGGTGCTGAGAACTGCGCTGACAAGGCTAAGGGTGCTTTCACAGGTGAGGTTTCAGCTGAGATGGTAAAGAGCACAGGTGCTCAGTACGTTATCCTCGGTCACTCAGAGCGTCGTCAGTACTATGGCGAGACTGCAGAGATCTTGAAGGAGAAGGTAGAGTTGGCTTTGGCTAACGGTTTGAAGGTTATCTTCTGCTGCGGTGAGACTCTCGAGGAGCGTGAGGCTGAGAAGCAGAACGAGGTTGTTAAGGCTGAGTTGGAGGGTTCAGTATTCCACTTGAGCGCTGACGCTTGGAAGAACATCATCCTCGCTTACGAGCCAATCTGGGCTATCGGTACAGGTAAGACTGCTACTTCTGACCAGGCTGAGGAGATGTTGGCATACATCCGCTCAATCGTAGCAGAGAAGTATGGCAACGAGGCTGCTGAGGAGACATCTATCCTCTACGGTGGTAGCTGCAAGGCTAGCAACGCTCCTGAGCTCTTCGCTAAGCCAAACATCGACGGTGGTTTGATCGGTGGTGCTTCTTTGAAGGCTGCTGATTTCAAGGGTATCATCGACGCTTGGAAGAAGTAATCTCACAAGGATATTTACCAAAGGGGATGCCTTCTTTCCTGGGGGCATCCCTTTCCCTATCTTTATAGGATGACAGAAGCAGATTGCTGACACATTATATATTAATAAAAGGTATATATATATTAAATAAGGTATAGTCATGAAACAATTCGTCACATTATTGATTTTCATCCTCTGCTCATCTATCCAGATGAATGCGCAGACTTACTTGGATTATCTCAAGCAGAAGAATCCAGGACAGGGTGTCGTGACCGTACACCAAAGCAAGGCTATCGACGAATTGGTGAACGGAAAACAGGTTCCAACCCATACGAATCAGGTGAATCCACAGGACGATAAGACTAAGACTACCCCACAACCACAGAAGAAACCAACAGATACTCAGCATAAAGAAGTAACTCCAGCTGCCCAGCACAAGCAGACTCCGGACTCTCACAAGCAGACTCCAGACTCGCTCAAGAAGGCCGAGCCACAGCACGAAACTGCCAAGGAGAAACAGCATGGAAACAATGCACAGAAGGCTGAGACACATCAGGAAGAAACCGAGATGCCTGTAGTGGACATGCGCAAGAAGGTAATGCGCAGAAGCTATAAGGTTACAGGATATAGAGTACAGATCTTTGCCGGAGGTAACTCACGCAACGACCGACTGAAGGCTGAACAGACGGGCAACAACATCAAGATGAAGTTCCCAGACCAGCCTGTATATGTGCACTTCTACTCGCCAAGATGGATTTGCCGCATGGGCAACTTCCGCGAACTGGGCGAGGCTAAGAAGGTGCTAGCCAAGGTGAAAGCCCTGGGATACAGACAGGCATGCCTGGTAAAGGGACAGATTACCGTGCAATATTAAAGTAAGTGAAGAGTGAAAAGTGAAGAGTGAAGAGTGAAGAGTGAAGAGTGAAGAATTCAACAGTCTTACTATTCATAAAGTTCAAAGTTCAAAATTCAAAGTTCAAAGTATATAAGATATGAATCCAGAAACAGAATTTCGCGAGGGATTGGATGAACTCGCAGGACACTATAAGGAAGTATTGAAGCTCCTGGGTGAAGACACAGAGCGCGAAGGACTTGTCAAGACTCCTATGCGCGTAGCCAAGGCGATGCAGGTATTGACCCGCGGCTACTATCAGGATGCTCACAAGGTGTTGACCGATGCCCTCTTTGAGGAGAAATACGACCAGATGGTCATCGTGAAGGACATTGATTTCTTCTCTCTCTGCGAGCATCACATGCTGCCTTTCTATGGCAAGGTACACGTGGCTTACATCCCTAACGGCAAGATTACCGGACTGAGCAAGATTGCCCGCGTGGTAGATATCTTCAGCCACCGCCTTCAGGTGCAGGAGCGCCTTACCCAGCAGATCAAGGACTGCATCCAGGAGACCTTGAATCCTCAGGGCGTGATGGTGGTGATAGAAGCTAAGCACATGTGCATGCAGATGCGTGGCGTGGAGAAGCAGAACTCCATCACTACTACCAGCGATTACAGCGGCGTATTTAATTCACTGAACACCCGTCAGGAGTTCATGAGCCTGCTCAGAGGTGAGAGCAAGAGAATCTAAAGAGTTCAAAGTTCAAAATTCAAAGTTCAAAGTTCAAAGTTCAAAGTTCAAAGTAATATGAAGTTTATATCCTGGAACGTGAATGGCCTGCGTGCTTGCGTGGGCAAGGACTTCGAGAGCCAATTCAAGGCGCTCGATGCCGACTTCTTCTGCCTGCAGGAGACCAAGATGCAGGAAGGTCAGCTCGACCTGAAGTTCGATGGCTACGAAAGCTACTGGAACTATGCCGAGAAGAAGGGATATTCGGGCACAGCCATCTATACCCGCCACCAGCCACTGAGCGTGAGCTACGGTATGGGCGTGGAGGAGCACGACCACGAAGGAAGAGTCATCACCCTGGAGTATGACAACTTCTATCTCGTAACCTGCTATACCCCGAACTCCCAGACCGAGTTGAAGCGACTGGATTACCGTATGACCTGGGAAGATGATTTCCGCAAGTTTCTGAAGGCCTTGGATGCCAAGAAGCCTGTGGTGGTCTGCGGCGACCTGAACGTGGCACATCAGGAGATAGATATCAAGAATCCGAAGACCAACCGTCGCAATGCCGGTTTTACCGACGAGGAGCGCGAGAAGATGACCGAGCTTCTGAACGACGGCTTTACAGATACCTTCCGCTATCTGCATCCCGAAGAGATTACCTATTCGTGGTGGTCATACCGATTCAAGGCACGTGAGAAGAATGCCGGCTGGCGCATCGACTACTTCCTGGTATCCGACCGCTTGAGAGAACAGATTACAGAAGCCAAGATTCATACCGACATCATGGGCAGCGACCACTGCCCGGTAGAGGTTGACCTGGCACTCTAAATATTGTAAAAAGGTCTGGCGAATATCATCGCCAGACCTTTTTTCAGTTATGCATATATCAGAAAAATAAAGGGGATGTACCTTCCTCCCGGAAGCCATCCCCATATTGGTCATATCAACATAAAATTTTAATTTATATAAGAGAGATTTTTCTATTTAATTTAAGAGAGATTTTTCTATTTAATTTAAGAGAGATTTTTCTATTTAATTTAAGAGAGATTTTCTATTTAATTTAAGAGAGATTTTCTATTCTAGAGATCTTCTACATCAAAGACTGAATCTCAGAGAGATTTCTCTTCTCAGTGGTACCATCCTTGTATGTTACCATGAAGTAATTGTGAATAGACTTACCATTCTTGAACTGAACGATAGCCACGCCACCTTCACGGAGCTGGAGAGTGAAATATCCCTCACGCTTGCCGTTAACATACTTTCCGTGCCACTTCTCCTTACCATTCTTGTAGTAAGTAGTAACCTCACCATTAAAGATAGTATTGCGGTCGTTACCGAGATCGATGAAGCTGTAGCCACCCTCGGCACGAAGATTACCGTTCATATAGAAGTCCTGGAACACATCCTTCTTATTGATGCCAGCGCCGGTAGTCATCAGCAATCTGTAATAACTAGCCTGATCTGCACTAGCTACATTACTCATATTTTCTGCATAGAAAATAGTGTCTGCTACTACTGTTGCATTCTCTACGTGCTTGCGACCGAAAGTAGCTACGGTCATGAGAGCCATCAATGAGAATAATATAATTCGTTTCATATTTTTTATTTTTAGATTGTTACTTATTGTCTGTTGTTTCTTTTTTCTGATGCAAAGGTACTACAAATTCCGGTAAGTTGTATCATTCCTTAACGCTATTTTATGTTATTTTTGGGGTCAGTTTTACTTTTTGAAAGAAAACGCACACAAAATTACAATTTGACATTTTAGGGGGTCGATTTTTACACTTTGAAATCGGCATATCTCCATATACCCCATTATTTACCCCATCTCGTTTACATATTGATAGCAAGAGATGAAAACAGAGCACGGCAGCCCATGCTTTTTTTTGAGATATTTCGAAAACTTTTCGCAAGAAAACTAGCGTATATACTTTTTATTTTGTACTTTTGCACTAAAATATATATAATATAAGGTACGCGTATGATAAAATATACCATCAAGGCACCAAGCCAACTGAACGCAAGTATCAACTTGCCAGCATCCAAGAGTATCAGCAACCGAGCTCTCGTAATCAGTGCGATGGCTGGAAGCCATATCCAACCCGACAACTTGAGCGACTGCGATGATACGGAAGTAATCGTTGCCGCCCTTCAGAATATGCCCGAGGTCATCAACATCAAGGCAGCAGGCACGGCCATGCGTTTCATGACCGCCTATCTCTCTGCCACCCCCGGCGAGCATACCATCACCGGCACCGAGCGCATGCAGAACCGTCCTATCGGCATCCTCGTAGATGCCCTGCGCTATCTGGGTGCCGACATCACCTACGAGAAGAAGGAAGGTTATCCCCCACTCCATATCCGGGGCAAGGCGCTGGAAGGCGGACACCTGGAGGTAGTGGGCAATATCAGTTCGCAATACATCTCGGCGCTTCTGATGATCGGTCCGATTCTGAAGAACGGACTGGAACTGAAGTTGACAGGAGAGATTGCATCCCGCCCTTACATCGACCTTACGCTCTGGACGATGAAGGAATATGGTGCCGATGCCGACTGGACGGATATGGACACCATCACCGTGAAGCCACAGCCTTACAAGGAGACTTCTTATATGATAGAGAACGACTGGAGTGCTTCTTCCTACTGGTATGAGATGATGGCACTGAATGGCAACATCGACTCCAGAATCCAGCTCGAAGGCTTGATGGACTGCTCGAAGCAGGGAGATTCCGTGGTGAAATACATCTTCAGTCTGCTGGGAGTGAAAAGTGAATTTGAGAACCATGACCATCTTTCGAATGTCATGCTGAAGGCAAACCGCTGTCTTCTGCCGAAATTCGATTACGATTTCTCCGGTTCACCAGATCTGGCTCAGACCATCGTGGTAGCCTGCTGTGCCTTGGGTGTGAAGTTCAAGTTCACGGGTCTTGCCAGCTTGAAGATCAAGGAGACCGACCGCATCGAGGCACTGAAGACAGAGTTGAAGAAGGTGGGCTATGTCATCCACGATGAAAACGACAACACTCTGTATTGGGATGGCGAAACCTGCGAGCCTTCATTTGCTCCAATCGATACCTACGAGGATCATCGTATGGCGATGGCATTCGCCCCTCTCGCCTTCAAGTTCCCTCAGATCGAGATCAACAATCCGGAGGTAGTGAGCAAATCCTATCCTCATTATTGGGAAGACCTGAAGAAAGTAGGGTTTGAGATAGTTGAAAGTTAATAGTTGATAGTTAATTGTTTATGCTATATTTAGTTTTAGCCCTGGTGGCATTAGGCCTGATCAGCGCCATATTCGGAATCGTATCTCACCGCAGGGGAGAGGACGAGGAGCCTCTGCAGGAAGGCGTATCGTGCAACACCTGCAACGGTGAGAACTCGAAGTGCGAGCAGGAGTGCATGATGGAAGCCGCCACCAAAGAAATAGAATATTACGATGATGAGGATCTCGACCGCTTTGCCGGTCGGGATGCCGACGCCTATACCGATGAGGAGGTTGAGGAATTTTCGGAAGTGCTCTATACCATGCAGCCGGAAGAAGTGGCTGGATGGAACAGAAGTCTGATACTGAGAGGCATCAACCTGCCCAACCAGCTGAAGGATGAAGTCATCGGCTTTTTAAGCTAGAAATTTGCAGTTCTAAGTTAAGCAGCTTTGCTAATCATAAAGTTCAAAGCTCAAAGTTCAAAGTTCAAAGTAAAAGAATGGATATACTACAATATACATTTTTCCAAAACGCACTGATAGGCGCCTTTCTGGCAAGCATCCTGTGCGGCTTTATCGGAACCTACATCGTTACCCGCCGATTGGTATTCATCAGCGGCGGCATCACCCATGCCTCTTTCGGAGGCATCGGCATCGGCGTGTTTACAGGAATCAATCCGATACTCTCCGCCATGGTTTTCGCCATCCTCAGCGCCTTCGGAGTGCAATGGATATCACGCAAGAAAGATGTGCGGAAGGATTCCGCCATCGCCATGTTCTGGACCCTGGGAATGAGCGTGGGCATCATCTGCTGCTTCCTGACTCCAGGATTCATGCCCGACCTGCCCTCCTTCCTCTTCGGAAGCATCCTTGCCATCGACAGCGCAGACCTGTGGCTGCTGGGCGGACTCGCCCTCATCGTAGCCCTCCTCTTCACCTTTCTCCTGCGCCCTATCCAGAACATCGCATTCGACAGTACCTTCGCCCGTTCGCAGCACCTGCCGGTTACAGCCATCGAATACCTGATGATGACGCTCATCGCCATGACCATCGTGGCTACACTGAAAATGGTGGGCATCGTGCTCGCCATCAGTCTGCTCACCATTCCGCAGATGACCGCCAACCTCTTCACCTACAATTACAGGCAGATGATATGGGCAAGCATCATCCTGGGATGGATAGACTGCATCGCCGGTCTCTACATCAGTTATCTGCTCAACGTGCCATCGGGTGCCACCATCATCTTCATCAGCATCGTGGTATTCGCACTCGCCAAAATCGTCCTGGGCATCAGGAAAAAGATGCCAGATAAACAATAGAAAGCATGAAAGGCAAAAGCCCCATCCAGCTCCTTTTTCTGATAGGACTCGCTGTGATTGCAGCGAGCCTTACGGGATGCTCTACGCAGAAGAATACGGCGCAGAGCAGGTGGTGGCATGCCTTTAATGCCCGATACAATACCTATTATAATGGTACCGTGGCTTATATCGACGGGGCGCTGGAGAAGGAAGAAGGCAACCGGGACAACTTTACGGAGCAGATTCCGCTCTATACCGTAGGCAATAAGAACAGCCGCGATCTGGGCAAAGCCAACTTCGACCGTGCCATCGAGAAATGCGAGAAAGCCATCCACCAGCACAGCATCAAGCGCCGCCCCGTATGGGAACCCGGCAAGAGAAAGACGGCGAAAGACATCGAATGGCTCAGTCGCAGGGAATACAATCCGTTTTTATGGAAAGCGTGGATGCTGATGGGCCGCTCGCAATTCCAGAAAGGGGATTTCGAGGGGGCTGCTGCCACCTTCGCCTATATGAGCCGCCTTTACTCCACCCAGCCTGCCATCTACGGCAAGGCACGCGCCTGGCTTGCCAAATGCTATATCGAGCAGGGATGGACCTACGATGCAGAAGATGTGATCCGCAACATCCAGCGCGATTCCATCCACTGGCGTGCCCAGAAGGAATGGGATTATGCCTTCGCCGATTACTATATCCACACGGGTGATGCCCCGAAGGCGATTCCCTATCTCAGGAAGGTGATAAGCCATGAGATGCGACACAAGCAGAAAGCCCGCCAGTGGTATCTGATGGGACAGTTGCAGGCTTCCATCGGCAACCAGCAGGAGGCTTATCAGGCTTTTCGCCACGTCATCCGGCTCAATCCGCCCTACGAACTGGAGTTTAATGCCCGCATCGCCATCACCGAGGTCTTGGCTTCGGGCAACAGCAGGAAGATGATTAGCCGACTCAAGCGCATGGCGGCATCGGATAAGAACAAGGATTATCAGGACCAGGTATATTATGCCATCGGCAATATCCACCTGGCCCAGAAAGATACCCTGCGTGCCATCTATGCCTACGAAAAAGGCAACCGGAAGGCTACCCGAAACGGCATCGAGAAGGGTGTACTCCTGCTGCGTCTGGGCAATCTGTATTGGGAAACCGGACGATATGCTGATGCCAAGCGCTGCTATGGCGAAGCTATCGGCTTGCTCGACCAGGACAGAAAGGATTATCCGCAACTGGCTCATCGCTCCAAGGTGCTAGACGAGCTGGTGCCTTATACCGATGCCATCGCCCTCCAGGATTCCCTGCAGTCTCTTGCCAAAATGGACGAGAGAGACAGAAATGCAGCCATCGACCGTGTGATAGCTGCCCTGAAAAGAAAGGAGAAAGAGGAAGAAAGAAGGAGATGGGACAACGGTGCAGAGATGAATTCGGAATTTGAAGGAGGAGTTGATGGGAATGGTTCCGGGAATGATTCCGGAAACGGATTCGGGAATGCATCAGGAAATGGATTCGGAAATACCAATACCTGGTATTTCTATTCCCCTGTAGCCGTAAGCCAAGGTAAGGCGCTCTTCGAGAAACTCTGGGGCAAGCGAAAGAACCTCGACAACTGGCAGCGAATCAACAAAACAGTTGTAGCTTCGGCGCAAGAAACGAATATCGCTCAAGGAACAGATTCTGAGCAAGGTTCAGATTCAGCTCAAGGTCAAGATTCTGCACAAGATTCCAAGCTTCAGAATGATGCATTAAATGATGCATCACGAGATTCTCTATCCCATTCTTTATCCCAGAAAGAATCCGGCAAGCCATCTGCCGACAGCACCAGCCTCGACCCTCATCAGCGGGCTTATTATCTGGCTCAGATTCCGTTCACCCCAGAGCAGATGTCAGCGAGCAACCAGCTCCTGGCGAATGGCTTATACCATGCCGGAATCATCTTCAAGGACCGGCTCGACAACCTGGCTCTGAGCGAGAAGATGCTGCTCCGACTGGTGGACAACTACCCGGATTTCAAGCATCTCGACGAAGCCTATTACCATCTGTATCTGCTTTATTCCAGAAAGAAGCAAACTCAGATGGCGAACAGTTATGTCGATAAATTAAAGAAGGATTACCCTGAAAGCCAGTTCACAGCCCTCCTCTCCGACCCTTACTATCTGGAGAATGCGAGGATGGGTGTGCACATCGAAGATTCCATCTACACCCTCACCTACCAGGCATTCAAGGAGGGCAAGTACGAGGTGGTGATGCACAACTCGGAAATATCAGACAAGCGGTTCCCTACTGGCGCCAACCGCGACAAGTTCCTCTTCATCAGCGGTATGACCCAGCTCAACGAGGGCAAGGTTTCCGAATGTCTGGAAAAGATGAACCAGGTGATAGCGCAATATCCCAACAGTCGGTTGAGCGAGATGGCGGGAATGATCGTAAACGGCGTGAATGCCGGAAGACGACTCTACGGCGGAAAGTTCGACCTGAGTAATGTCTGGGCGAAACGCAGCTATGTGCTCAGCTCCCAGGACTCCACCCGGCAGAAAGGATTCTCAGCCGACCGCAACGACCGTTTTGTCTTCCAGCTCGCCTACAGTCCAGATTCCGTCAACGAGAACCAGCTGCTCTTCGAGGTAGCCAAGTATAACTTCACCACCTATATGGCGCGCAATTTCGACATCAGCATCGAAGACCTCCAGGGGTTGCATCGCCTGCAGGTAAGCGGTTTCCAGAACTACGACGAGGCGCGCCAGTATGCCAACGAGCTGCATCAGCAAGCCGGCATCCTCCGTCTGATTTCCAAGGCGAGAAGCTACGTAATCAGCGAGCCGAACCTCGAACTTCTGGGCAGAAATCTCTCGTATGATGATTACGACAAGTTCTATACCCGCCACTTTGCACCGCTGAAGATCAGCAAGATGCGCCTGCTGATGGAGCCAACGGAAATCGTAGTGGATAAGGATTCCCAGAAGGAGGAAGATGCTCTGGAGGAAGAAAATTCTCAGAAAAAGGATTCCCAGAAGGAAGAAAATGATTCTCAGAAGAAGAATCCTGAAGATAATGGAATCGATATCGAGGGCCAGCCAGCAGAAGATACCGATACCGGCATCTACTTCGATGACTCGAATGCCCCAGAATCTGAAGCCGATGATGAATACATCGAGCTGAATGGATTCTGATAAAGCAAGAAAGCTCTAGCGGCAAGGAAGCCGTTAGAGCGAACAGAAGAAGGTAACCAGAAACGGTACGGAGAAATCTACGCAGAAGCCGTGGAAGATGGAAACGATGATGAAGCTCTCGCCCGAATAGCGGGTGATGATAGGCAACGTGGTATCCATCGTGGTGGCTCCACCTACGCTGATAGGTGCCAGCTTGCCGAAATACTTCGCCAGCAGAGGCGCACCAAGAAGGGTGAGAATCTCACGGAAGATGTTGGCAAGCAGGGCGATGGTTCCCAGCTCGGCACCCCGATACTGCGTGATGAAGATGCTCGACAATGAGTAGTATCCGAAGCCCGAACCGATGGCGAGACAGTCGGAGAGCTGACGGTGTCCCAGTATCAGGGAGGCAGCCGCGCATCCGGCAAGGGTTCCCAGGATGGTCATCACCGGCAGCATCATCAGCCGGGGATTCACCTTTCTGAAACTCTTCAGGATAGAAGTATCGCAGCCGATGCTGATACCCACGCAGAACATCAGGCAGCAGAGGGCATAATAGCTCACGTCGCTCGCCAGGAAACTGGCAGGAATCACATCCCACACTCCCACGATGATGCCCAGCACGAAGAAGCCTACGATAATCAGACTACCTTTCATTTCCAGCCTCCTTTCTGCAGACATATCTCCACAATGCCCACGCAAAGATTGCACTACCCAGACTTCCGGCTATCGTAAGCACGATGGCTTCGAGTCCCAGGGTCTGAAGACCATTGATAATACGAGGGTTCGCTCCCACCTCGATGCCGAGCAGGAAGAGGAGTACCCAGATAAGCGCCGTGATGACACGGCCGATAAAACTCATTTTCTTGTTGCGGAGCAGGTACCCCGTACCAATTCCGCATAGCATGATCATTACAATCTTGAGCATTGTTTCTTCTTTTCTTTCTTTTTTTTATTATTTTTGATTGATTACTTTTATCTTCGATAATAATAACGGATTCCCGGTCTTAATATTATAAAAAAGACCGAGAATCCTGAAGATTCAGGCGATGCAGCCAGATATGGGAATCGCCGTAGTGCCCTTCATCTTCTGCGCCTTCTTGCCCGAAACCCTGCCCAGGCGCACGTTTACCTCCTCGGGCTGGAGTTCCACGCCCTGGGTTTCAGGGCGACTTTACTTTTTGTCAACATTACCCAGGGCGATGCCCTGGGCTAGGAGCTTTTGGGCTTTCAGCCCGACTTCGGCTGCCATAATCTAAACTTATGACACACCCTTTTTTTTTCAATTAAGTTTCTTTAACCACAACTCTCTTCCGTCATTCAATTATTCTTTGTACTTTAGCACCTCGAAAATAAAAATATATCCTAAAAGGATACAGCAATATGATACTCTAAAAGGATAATGCAATATGAGCAACGGATTATTACTATGGATCGATGATGAAATTGAGCTTCTCAAGGCACATATCATCTTCCTGGAGAAAAAAGGTTACGAGGTTGCCACGGTGAGCAATGGATCGGATGCCATCGAGCTATGCCGACAGCAATCCTTCGACCTCATCCTTCTCGATGAAATGATGCCTGGACTGAGCGGTCTGGAGACCCTGCAGCAAATCAAGGACATCCAGCCCGCTACTCCCGTTGTGATGTGTACCAAGAGCGAAGAGGAAAACATCATGGACCAGGCTATCGGGTCGAAAATCGCCGACTATCTCATCAAGCCCGTCAACCCGAGCCAGATTCTGCTCTCGCTGAAAAAGAACATCCACCAAAAGGATATCGTGACCGAGATGACGCAGAGCGGATACCAGCAGGACTACCAGCAGATTGCACTGAAGATGATGGACTGCCGTACCTGCCACGACTGGATGGAGATATACAGAAGACTCGTGAAATGGGAACTGGAACTGAGCGATACCGACAGCCAGATGACCGAGATGCTCGCCATGCAGAAGGAGGAGGCTAACATCGGATTCGCCAAATTCATCGCCAGGAACTATCTGGAATGGATAGACCTGATGAGGAATGGGAATGCCGGGAAGAATGGGAATACCGGGAAGAATGGGAATGCATCTTCTTCCGACGACCGCCCGATGATGAGCCCGGATGTCTTCAGAAACAGGATCTTCCCGATTCTGGACAAGGGGGAGAAGGTGTTCCTCATCGTGATAGACAACTTCAGATACGACCAGTGGAAGATGCTGGCGGCTGACATCGGCGAGCTGTTCGACATAGACGAAGATATGTATATGAGCATCCTGCCTACCGCCACGCAATACGCCCGGAACGCCATCTTCAGCGGTCTGATGCCCAACAGGATTGCCGAGATGTTTCCGGAGCTCTGGGTGGATGAAGACGAGGAGGAGGGCAAGAACCTGAACGAGGAGCCGCTGATACAGACAATGCTCGACAGATACCGCAAGCGATACAGCTTCAGCTATCACAAGGTGAACGATTCGCAGGGCGCCGACCGGTTTATGGAGCACTACAACGAATGCAGGGAGAAGGACCTGAACGTGCTGGTAATCAACTTCATCGACATGCTCTCGCATGCCCGGACGGAATCGAAGATGGTACGCGAGCTCGCCAATACGGAGAGTGCCTACCGCAGCATCACGCAGAGCTGGCTGCGCCACTCGGTGCTCTCGGAACTGTTCAGAAGACTGTCGCAGGATGACTGCAAGGTGGTGATCACCACCGACCACGGAAGCATCCGCGCCTCGAAGCCCATCAAGATCATCGGCGACCGCAACACGAATACCAACCTGCGCTACAAGCTGGGCAAGAACCTGGCCTGCAATGCCAAGGAGGTTTTCACCATCAGGGACCCGAAAAGGGCACAGTTGCCTGCTCCCAACCTGAGTACATCGTATGTCTTTGCCTACGGAGACGCCTTCTTCGCCTATCCGAACAACTACAATTACTACGTTTCGTACTACAAGGATACCTTCCAGCACGGTGGCATCTCGATGGAGGAAATGCTCATTCCGATCATCACACTGACACCGAGAAAGAGAAAACAGTGATAGTTAACGGTTAATACTTAACGGTTACTGGTTAATAGTTTATAGTAATCATAAAGTTCAAAGTTCAAAATTCAAAGTTCAAAGTAAAAAATATGAAGATTAAGATTGATTCATTAGACAACATCCATGCTGCAGCCAAGGAATTCCTGCAGAACATGGGCGACGGCAAGGTCTTTGCCTTCTATGGCAAGATGGGTGCCGGAAAGACAACTTTCGTAAAAGCTATCTGCGAGGAACTGGGCGTGGAGGATGTAATCACCTCGCCTACCTTCGCTCTCGTCAACGAATACACTGCCGGAAACGGCGATCCTATCTACCATTTCGATTTCTACCGCATCAAGAAAATTGATGAGGTGTATGATATGGGATACGAGGATTACTTCTACAGCGGAAACCTCTGCTTCCTGGAGTGGCCGGAACTCATCGAGGACCTGCTGCCGGAGGATTGTACCAAGGTGACCATCACCGTAGAGGAAGATGGTAGCAGAAGCGTAGAATTCTAGAGGCTATTTCGCAAATTCGGATTCTAACAAAAAAGCATACGTCCCGATGCAGCTGATGCCGCACCGGGACGTATTTTTTTAGTCGTCTGCCCTCTCTTACAGCAGAGCCTCAAACTTCTCCTTGAGGGTTGACTTGTTGGCTGCACCAACAAACTTGTCAACGAGCTGGCCACCCTTGAAGAAAAGGATGGTAGGGATATTGCGAACGCCAAACTCCATTGCGATGTCGTCGTTCTCCTCTACATCACACTTACCAACTACCAACTTACCGTCAAACTCCCCTGCCAATTCTGACACGATAGGAGCAATCTGACGGCAAGGGCCACACCATGTAGCCCACAAATCTACTACCAATGGCAACTCGCCATTCTTGTAACTCTCGAAATTCTCGGTTGTAATTGTTACTTCCATTTTTTCTTCCTTTTTTATATAGTTAATAATATTCTCATGAATTATTTTTAATTGATCTGATACGACATCTTCGGATGGTCGTTGACAAACTGTATCAGATCCCTGCTCACTCCCACCGTGCGGTCCTGCGCACGCAGCAGCACATTGGTCTTGGTCTCGGCATCGTGAATCTGAAGGAAGAGCTGAGCCTTGCCCTCATCATTCTCCACCAGCGTCTTGATATCATTCACCAGCGTTTCGTCTATCACAGTACTGTCCACGATGATGGTAAACTTCTCCAGACGGTTCTCCTTCACGGTCTGGAGATACTCCACGGTGCTGATCTTGAAGTCAAGATAGTTGCTGTTGCCGTAACGGGACACACACTTCGCCGTAACGAAGATGGTGCTGCCCTCTACCATGATGCCGCGCCAGTTGCCCCAGTCCTCACCGAAGAGCGCCAGCTCGCCCGATCCTTCGAAATCCTCGATGGTGACGAAGCCGCACGGCTTTCCGGTCTTGGTGAACTTGGATTTCACCCCGGTGATGATACCGCCGAACACCACATCCTCCTTCTTGGCAAGCTCCACCTTGTCGCCCAGTTCAGAGCAGTGGGTATTGCAGAGGTTGCGGAGGATGATTTCGTAATCGTCGAGCGGATGAGCCGAGAGATAGATGCCCACGAGCTCACGCTCCCTGTTGAGCCTCTCGATGGTGCTCCAGGATTCAGCTTCCGGTATAGGAGGGGTGGCTATCTCCACCGCCTCTACGCCTCCGAAGAGCGAGGTGGCAGCCTCACGCTGCTCCTGCTGGTAGAGCTGACCGTATCTTACGAGCGTATCCAGGAAGGTATCGCCCTTGCTGTTCTTGCCGAAGTACTGCTCGCGGCGGATGCCGAAGCTGTCGAAACCGCCACTCAAAGCCAGACTTTCGAATGCCTTGCGGTTGACATTGGAGAAATCCACGCGCTCGGCAAAATCGAAGATGTTCTTATAAGGGCCGTTCTTCAGGCGCTCTGCCACGATGGCATCGGCGGCCGGAGCACCCATACCCTTGATGGCTGAAAGACCGAAACGTATCTCTCCATGCTCGTTCACACCGAACACGCGGTAACTCTCGTTCACATCCGGTCCCAAGGTCTTGATGCCCATCGACTGGCACTCCTCCATCAGCTTGGTGATTTCGGTAATCTGTGCAAAGCGTCGGGTCATCAGCGCCGCCATATATTCGGCAGGATAGTGCGCCTTGAGATAGGCAGTCTGATAGGCTACCCAGGAATAGCAGGTGGCGTGCGACTTGTTGAAGGCGTAGGATGCAAACTTCTCCCAGTCGCCCCAGATTTTCTCGAGCACAGCCGGATCGTGGCCGTTCTCCTGTCCCTGCTTGATGAACTTCGGCTTCATCGCATCTACGATAGCCTTCTTCTTCTTACCCATCGCCTTACGGAGGGCATCCGACTCGCCTCGGGTGAAGCTTGCCAGCTGACGGGAAAGGAGCATCACCTGCTCCTGATACACCGTGATGCCGTAGGTATCCTTGAGGTATTTCTCCATGCAGGGGATATCGTAGGTGATGGCCTGCTGACCGTTCTTGCGGGCAATGAAGTCGGGGATGTAATCCATAGGTCCTGGACGGTAGAGGGCGTTCATGGCGATGAGGTCCTCGAAAACCGTAGGCTTCAGCTCACGGAGATACTTCTGCATACCCGGCGACTCAAACTGGAAGGTTCCGATGGTCTGGCCGCGCTGATAGAGCTGATAGGTCAGCTCGTCATCGATAGGGATGGTATCGAGATCTACGACATCGCCCGTGGTCTGCTTGATCACCTTGCACGCCTCCTTCATCTCGGAGAGGGTCTTCAGACCCAGGAAGTCCATCTTGATGAGTCCGGTGGTTTCGATCACGTGACCGTCGTACTGGGTTACTGCCGTCTTCAGTCCCGGGAAATCAGGGTCATCGGCGGTAGATACAGGCACCCAGTTGCTGATAGGGTCGCGGCAGATGATGAATCCGCAGGCATGGATACCCGTGCCGCGGATGGTACCCTCGAGCATGCGGGCATACTTGATGGTATTGCTCTCGCGGGGGTCGCTGGAGTATTCTGCCTCCTTCAGCTCGGGGGTATATTTGATGGCATTGGTCAGGTTCATCTTGGCACCGTCAGGCAAACGGTCTGGAATCGCCTTGCAGAGTGCATTCGCCTTGTCCAAAGGCAGCTTCTCTACGCGCGCCACATCCTTGATGGAGTTCTTGGTGGCCATCGAACCGTATGTAATAATGTGGGCACAGTTCTCGTGACCGTACTTATCCATTACCCAGCGCAACACCTTGCCTCGGCCGTCGTCATCGAAGTCGGTATCAATATCAGGCAGGTTCACACGGTCTGGGTTCAGGAAACGCTCAAACAGCAGGTCGTACTTCAGAGGGTCGATCTTGGTGATTCCCAGGCAATATGCCACTACGGAACCTGCCGCTGATCCACGGCCCGGGCCCACCATCACGCCCAGCTCTTCGCGTGCCGCCCTGATGAAGTCGGACACGATGAGGAAGTAGCCCGGGAAACCCATGGTCTTCATCACGTGAAGCTCGAAGTTCACGTGCTCATCCACATTCTCGGGCAGCGGATCGCCATAAAGCTTCCTGGCTCCCTCGTAGGCGAGGTGGCGCAGGTATTCTGCCTCAAACTTGATGCGGTATATCTTGTCGTAGCCGCCCAGACGGTCGATTACCTTCTGACCTTCCTCGGGCGACAGCTGGTTTTCTCCGTTCTCATCAGTGGTAAACTCCCTGTAGAGGTCTTCTTCCGACACCTTCTGGCGCAGCTGCTCCTCGGTACCGAAACTCTCCGGAATGGGGAAGAACGGCATGATAGGACCGTGATCGATGCTGTAGATTTCCACCTTATCCAATACTTCGAGGGTATTCGAGAGCGCCTCGGGGATATCAGAGAACACTTCGTTCATTTCCTCGCGGGTCTTGAACCACTCCTGCTTGGAGTAGCGCATGCGGTTAGGATCGTCCAGGTCCTTGCCGGTGGCGATGCAGAGCAGATGGTCGTGCGCCTCGGCAGTCTCCTTGTCCTCGAAGTGGCAGTCGTTGGTACACACGAGCTTGATGCCGTATTCCCTGGCAAACTCGATGAGCACCTTGTTCGCCTTCTGCTGCAGTTCGTAAGCCTCGCGGTTGGCGAGCAGGCTCGGATCATCGGGCACCTTGTGGCGCTGCAGCTCCAGGTAATAGTCATCGCCGAAGAGATTGTGATACCACTCGCATGCCTCACGGGCTCCGGCGATATCGCCCTTCAGGATCTTGGCTGGCACCTCGCCGGCGATACATGCCGAGCAGACGATGAGGTCTTCGTGATACTTCTCCAGGTCGGCACGGTCGGTTCGAGGGCGCATGTAGTATCCATCCACCCACGAATTGCTCACCAGCTTGATGAGGTTCTTGTATCCGTTATAGTTCTTGGCGAGCACGATGAGGTGGTAACCACTCATATCGCCCTTGTCCTTCTCGCGGTCGCCCTTGGTGCGTCGTGCCACATACATCTCGCAACCGATGATGGGCTTGAAGGGTTCGAGTCCCTCCTTCTTGCGGTCTTTGTTGACCTTTCCGCAATAGTCAACCAGCTCCTTGATGCCGAACATCACACCATGATCGGTTACTGCCATACCCTTCATGCCATCCTTGATGGCCTTGTCCACCAGACGTGGAATCTTGGACTGGCCATCGAGGATGGAATACTGAGTATGGACGTGTAAATGAACAAAATCTTCCATTTTTTGCGTTAAAATTCGTAATTTGAGAACAAAGTTACTGCTAAAAGTTGATATTGCCAAAAGAAATGGGAGAAAAATTTGCAAAAACGATAAAAATGACGTATCTTTGCACCGAAAATAAAAACGTAAACCTTTCTCATGGGACAAAAAATAAAGAAACTAAAAAAGATAAGAATTCACCGTGAAGGCACCGACCAGCTGGTGTTCGGCGGTATAGCACTGGTGGCTGTCGCAGCAGTACTGTGGATGGCCTTTGACAACAAGATACCTTTCTGGGCATTCCTTGTGGTCTTCGGTGTGGTATATGGTATCGTGCTCAACTTCTACCGATGCCCGATCAGATTCCTGAACGTGGAAGATACCGAGAAACTCGTGGTAGCTCCTGCCGACGGCAAGATCGTGGTGATAGAGGAAGTGGATAATGCACCTTACTTTAACGATAAGCGACTGATGATTTCCATCTTCATGAGTCTCTGGAACGTACATGCCAACTGGTTTCCGGTGGATGGCAAGGTGAAGTTCGTGAAGCACGAGGACGGAAAGTTCATGAAGGCTTGGCTGCCTAAGGCGAGCGAGGAGAACGAGCACGCCGACATAATGATCACTACCCCAGAGGGCGTGGATGTATTGTGCCGACAGATTGCCGGTGCCGTAGCCCGCCGCATCGTAACCTATGCCAAGGAGGGAGAAGAGTGCTACATCGATGAGCATCTCGGATTCATCAAACTGGGTTCACGAGTGGATGTGTATCTGCCTCTCGGCACGGAAGTATGCGTGAAGATGGGACAGTCAACCACAGGTGATCAGACAATCATAGCAAAACTGAAATAAGAAAAAATGAGTATTAAGAAGCATATTCCAAACACGATTACCTGCTGCAACCTCATCTCAGGCTGCATCGCTACATCGTTTGCCTTCGGTGGAAATCCCGAAATGGCACTGTTGTGGATTATCATTGGAGCTGTTTTTGACTTTTTCGATGGCATGAGCGCCCGCTTGCTGCACGTTTCATCGCCTATCGGCAAGGAGCTGGACTCGCTTGCCGACGATGTGACCTTTGGCGTAGCACCCGCCACCATCGTATTCTCACAACTCTTCGTCATGGAGTATCCGGAGTTTCTGGAGCCTTTGCGCTCTTGGTTGCCATACGTAGCCTTCATCATCGCAGCTTTCTCTGCCCTGAGACTGGCGAAGTTCAACCTGGATGAGCGCCAGACAACCTCTTTCATCGGCGTACCTACGCCAGCCAATGCGCTGTTCTGGGGTTCGCTGGTAGTAAGCAGCCCCAGCTGGATTACCAACCAGAGCTGGTCGATATATCTCGTGCTGGCGCTGATTTTCATCACCAGCTTCCTGCTGGTATGCGAGTTGCCGCTGTTCGCCCTGAAGTTTAAGCAGTGGTCGTTCAAGGGCAACGAGGTGAAGTATTGCTTTGCCGGTTTCGCCATCGCCGTTCTTGCGGTATCTGTGGCTGCCGAAGGAGCAAGAGGATTCCTGGAGGGATGGTGGCCTATCATCCTGATGTACGTACTTCTCTCCTGGATCATGTTTCTGAAGAAAAAATAAAAATATAGGTTTTGTCATTTCCCTTTCAAGGAAAGGCGTTAATTGTTAGTATAGGCATCAGCTTTCTAACAAAGATAAAAAGATTAAGGAATAACAAAGGCTTACTTCCGGCGGGAAGTAAGCCTTATTTTTTTATATGATCTCTGATGATTAGTTGTGTACGAGTGTACCAATCTCTTCACCTTCCATCACCTTCTTCAGGTTGCCTACTACATCCATATTGAATACGTAGATAGGAAGGTCGTTCTCCTTGCACATGGTAGTAGCCGTGAGGTCCATCACCTTCAAGCCCTTGGTGTAGATTTCATCATAGGTGATGTCCTTGAACTTGGTAGCGGTAGGATCCTTCTCTGGATCGGCGGTATAGATGCCGTCCACACGGGTACCCTTGAGCATCACGTCTGCCTCAATCTCGATACCACGGAGAGAAGAACCGGTATCGGTAGTGAAATATGGGCTGCCGGTACCTGCAGAGAAGATGCAGATGTAGCCGTCTTCCATTGCCTCGATGGCTTTCCACTTGGTGTAGAACTCACCGATAGGCTCCATGCGGATAGCTGTAAGCACCTTGTTCTTCACGCCCAGTGCACCGAGGGCACTGCTCAGGGCGAGAGAGTTGATGACGGTGGCACACATGCCCATCTGGTCGCCCTTCACACGGTCGAATCCCTTCTGGCTTCCGCTCAATCCACGGAAAATGTTACCACCACCGATCACGATACCAATCTGCACGCCCATCTCGTGAACTTCCTTAATCTGCTTAGCATAATCACTCAAGCGCTCAGGGTCGATGCCGAAGCTCTGCTTGCCCATCAGGCTCTCACCGCTCAACTTCAAAAGAATTCTTTTAAACTTTGCCATAAATATCTTGTTTAATGTTTATTGTTTCATATTTGCTGAAGGAATCAGGAACCTGATTTCGCCGAAGGCATACGACCGGATCATTCCCTTCCTGTCGTGAAGGATGAGATGGCCGTCATCTTCCACCTCCACGAAGGCACCCTCGAACTTGCCGTCGGCATCCTCGTACCAGTGGAATCCCTTGCGGCGGTAGAGCGAGAGATGATAGATGCCCGAAACATCCATAAAGTCGGCACGGCGGAGCAGCTCATAATACTTCTTGAATGCCTCGATGATCTTCTGCAGCACCTCTTCCCTATCCACCTCGTGACCCAGAATCTGAGCCAGGGATACCGGATTGGGCGCATCGCTGTGGAACTCGGTCTGATTGATGTTCACCCCGGTACCGAAGATGCATCGCTTGATGCCCTTGGAATCGACAGAGGTTTCTATCAGCGTGCCGCTGATCTTCCTGTCGTTCCAATATACATCGTTCGGCCATTTCAGCGTAATGCCGTCGGTATAGGTATCCAGGGCATCCTTGACGGCTAGGGCTCCTGCCTCAGAGAGCAGGAACTGCTGGCGTACGGGCACCCAGGTAGGAGTCATCAGTAAACTGAACAGGAGGTTCTTGCCCGGTTCGCTCTCCCAGGTATGCGTGCCCTGTCCCCTGCCTGCCGTCTGATAATCGGCTACAGCCACGATGAGCGTATCATCCTCGCAGGCTTTCATTCCCTTCAGGAAGGTATTCGTAGAATCCACTTCCTGCATTCTTATGATTTTTGTTTTCATTTTCACCTTATTATATATAATTCAAGTTTCGCATGTAAGTTCCACACGCCCTGAAAGGGCAGAAGCTTTTAAGTACCAGCATAGAATCTAAAGTATCAGCATCGGATTGAAGGCATCCTTGAGATGCTGCAGACTCTTCACCTGATGTTCGCTTCCCACGATGGAGATGACATCGAAGCGCAACTCTTTGTCCACCTGGCATTCCTTGACATAGGCATTGGCAGCTATGGCAAGATTCCTCATCTTGCCGGGGGTGACAGCCTCTTCGGGCTGCTGGTATTCCTCGCCGGTGCGGGTCTTCACCTCTACCACCACCAGCGTGTTGCCATCGGGCGAAAAGGCAAGGATATCCAGGTCGCGGCGGCCTAGCCTCCAGTCACGATCTACGATGGTATAGCCCTCATCTTCCAGATAGAGCACCGCCTCATCTTCTCCCCATTTGCCCAAATCATTATGTTCAGCCATAGATTATTTTCTTATGTTTACCCCTGGCGGTATCATTTTCCGCACAAAAGGCACTATTACTATGCAAAAATAACACTTTTCTTTCATCCATCAAAGTTTTTTATGTATTTTTGCACAAAAATAGAAAAAGAGAAATCATAAAGAATAGAAATATGGAAGACAATCTGAAAAAAGACGAAGAATATATGCGCCGTGCGCTGATGGAGGCGCAGGCGGCATTCGACGAAGACGAGATTCCGGTAGGTGCCGTCATCGTTTGCAGGGACCGCATCATCTCGAGAGCCCACAATCTTACAGAGATGCTTACCGATGTTACCGCCCATGCCGAGATGCAGGCGATTACATCCGGAGCGAACATGCTGGGCGGAAAATACCTGAAAGACTGTACCCTCTATGTCACCGTAGAGCCGTGCGTGATGTGCGCCGGAGCCTTGGGATGGTCGCAGATCAGCCGCGTGGTGTATGGTGCCGGAGATGAAAAAAGGGGCTATACAAAATATGCGCCCGATGCACTGCATCCTAAGACAACAGTTACATCGGGCGTATTGGAAGATGAGTGCCGCACACTCATGCAGGATTTCTTTCAGAGAAAGAGATAATCATTACTTCACGAGAACAACCAGGTACTTGCTGGTGCTCCAGAAAATCTGAGAGTTGGTGATGCGGAGAGTATATTGCTTGTTGGCATCACGAACCAGAGTATAAGAGCTTGAAGGATGAGTAGTGAGCAACTTGGCTGACTTAGAATAGAGCTTGATCTCAGAAACCTCACGGATATCTACCTTTGTAAAGTAGCTCTTGTTGAAGTTACCGGTCATAACCTTGCCATTCTCCATGATGTGCTGGTTCTTCAGCTCCTTCTTGGTACCGAATACATACCATGCAGTGTTGAGCTGCTTATCCTGAGCATTGATCACCTCAGTCTTATTACTGCTTTCCTTGGTAAGGTTGCTGGTCTTGGTATTCAAGTTGTTGATAGTCTCATCAAGAGCAGCAATGTGGATATCCTTGCTATCCAACTCCTCACGGAGTGCCTGGAGCTGCTTCTCCTTCTCAACCAGCTGCTTCTGCAGGTTCTCTATGGTCTTCTTAAGCTGGTCGCCCTGGATAGAGCTGTTAGCCAACTGCTTCTGCAACTTGGCAAGGAGCTCCTTGTTCTGCTTCATGCGAGTAGCGATGAACTGCACATCCTCCTTGAGTTTCTGTCTCTTGGTGGCACCCTCACCATTCTTCAAGAGCACCACGCGGTTCTCAGCCTCATTGATCTGGTTGAGACCATCCTCAATCTCATTCAGAGTACCCAGCATATCATTCAGTTCGCTATCCTTCTGCGCAATGATGCTGTTGAGCGAATCTGATTGAGCCGCATTGTTAGCGGCATTGTTCTTGCCGTCGTTACATCCTGTTAAAACAAAGGCTGCGAGGCATGCCATCATTAATAGCTTTTTCATAATCCTTCTCCTTTTTGTTAATTTTATGATTAATACTTTTTATTTATTATTCTTACGCTCTTCGCGTCGCTTTTCCTTCAATTCCTCCTTCAGCTGCTTGGGATCCTTACCCGCCAGAACGATGACAAACTCACCGCGCGGTTCCGTCTCCTGGAAGTGGGCAATCACCTCGGCAAGGCTTCCACGCACACTTTCCTCGTGCAGCTTCGAGATTTCACGGCAGCAGCTCACCTGTCTGTCTTCTCCAAAAACCTCGGCAAACTGCTGCAAGGTCTTCACCACTCTATAGGGTGACTCGTAGAAGATCATGGTGCGCACCTCATCCTTGAGCGATTCCAGATAGGTTTGTCTGCCCTTCTTCTGCGGGATGAATCCCTCGAAGCAGAATCTGTCGCAAGGTAATCCGGACGACACGATGGCTGGGATACAAGCCGTAGGTCCCGGAAGGGTCTGCACGGTGATGCCTGCTTTCGCAGCCTCACGAGCCAGATAGAAACCAGGGTCGCTGATGCCTGGGGTTCCTGCATCACTGATCAAGGCGATGGTCTCACCAGCCTTCAATCGCTCTACGATGCCAGCCGATGTGCCATGCTCATTAAACTTATGATGCGCCACTAATCGATTTTTAATATCGAAATGCTTAAGCAGGACGCTCGATGTCCGAGTGTCCTCAGCGAGCACCATATCCGCCTCTTTCAAGACCCGGATGGCTCGCATTGTCATGTCCTCCATATTGCCTACTGGAGTCGGTACGATATATAATATGCCCATAAGTGGGTACAAATGTAGTTAATTAATCTTTCATAGCAAAAAAAAACTGCGTATCTTTGCATTTTTTAAAACCTTATTAGTAATTTTGTCCCCGAAATGACTGAAATACTGAATGGGGAGGCACACCGTCCCGGAAGAATTGAAGTGGTGTGCGGATCGATGTTCTCCGGAAAAACCGAGGAACTGATCCGAAGAATGAAGCGTGCCAGCTTCGCCAGACAGAAGGTGGAAATCTTCAAGCCGGCGATAGATACGCGCTACTCCGAAGACAATGTAGTGAGCCATGACCAGAATTCTATCCGTTCTACTCCTATTGAATCTTCCGGATCGATTTTGCTATTGGCTTCGGATATCGACGTGGTCGGTATCGACGAGGCTCAGTTCCTGGACAATGGATTGGTGGAGGTCTGCAACGAACTCGCCAACCGCGGCGTACGCGTCATCGTGGCGGGGCTGGATATGGATTTCAAGGGTGTTCCCTTCGGTCCGATTCCTGCGCTCTGTGCCATCGCCGACGAGGTGACCAAGGTGCACGCCATCTGCGTGAAGTGCGGTGCACTGGCATACGTCAGCCATCGACTGGTGGCTAACGACAAGCGCGTGCTCCTGGGTGAGCAGGATGAATACGAGCCGCTCTGCAGAGACTGCTACCAGAAAGCCATCAGCCAGGAGAAATAGAAGAACGAAGGGTGAAGAGCAAAGATACAACAGCTTTGCTAATCATAAAGTTCAAAGTTCAAAATTCAAAGTTCAAAGTAAATGAGTAAGGAGATTACATTCGACAAGTTCATCAGATGGGCTGGTATCGTTACCCTCGTCATTGCAGTACTCTACATCACCAACTATCTGAGTGAGGTACTGCTTCCTTTCTTTATAGCATGGTTTTTCGCATACCTGCTCTATCCCGTCGTGAAGTTCATCGAGAATAAACTCCATGTCAAGGTTCGTGCCATCTCCATTCTTCTGGCAATGGGAGCTGCGATTGCCATCGTGGGGGGTGTCATCTGGCTCATCATCCCACCGATGATCGACCAGTTTGACAAACTGGGAGAAGTGTTGACCCGATGGGTTCATCAAACCACCCATACCAACAATCTCACGATGCTGATCAAGGAGTGGCTGCAGGACAACCAGACCACCATAGAACGATTCTTGAAGAGCAAGGACTTCAGCGATGCCCTGAAGACTACGATGCCGAAGGTTTTCTCGGTAGTGAGCCAGACGGCAACCGTGCTGATGAGTATCGTGGCATCCATGATTACCTTATTATATATGTTCTTCATCCTGCTCGATTACGAAACCCTGACAGCCAACTGGGTGCGCATCTTCCCGAAGAAGAACCGTCCGTTCTGGTCGGCACTGATGAAGGATGTAGAGCGCGAGCTCAACAACTATATCCGAGGCCAGGGAATGGTGGCGCTCTGTATGGGCATCATGTTCTGCATCGGCTTCACCATCATCGGCTTTCCGATGGCGATAGGCCTGGGCATTCTGATCGGCATCATGGACCTGGTACCGTATCTTCATACCTTTGCCCTCATTCCTACGGCATTCCTGGCAATGCTCAAGGCGGCAGATACGGGACAGAACTTCTGGGTAGTCTTCGGATTGGCGGTATTGGTATTCTGCGTGGTGCAGGTGATTACGGATATGGTGGTTACGCCGAAGATTATGGGCAAGGCGATGGGCTTGAACCCAGCCATCCTGCTCCTGAGTCTTTCGATATGGGGTGCTCTGCTGGGCTTCCTGGGGCTGATTGTTGCCCTTCCGCTCACCACCCTTCTCATAGCTTATTGGCAGCGGTATGTAACGAGAGAAAAGCCGCAATATGAAGAGAAATTAGGGCCGGATCTACCGGAAACTGCCACTGAAACGGGTAAAATAGAAGAAAAACAATAAAAAAACGACTAAATATTTGGTGATTTCAAAAAATAGTCGTACCTTTGCACTCGCTTTTGAACATAAAGTTAGAGATTGACTCGCTAGCTCAGCTGGTAGAGCACAACACTTTTAATGTTGGGGTCATGGGTTCGAGCCCCATGCGAGTCACAGTCTCAGAAAAGGACTTTCCGTTAAGGGAAGTCCTTTTTTCGTATATAGTTCGGGGAGGTGGATTCTTTTAACTCTCATTAACTAAAAACAGATGCAAGATTCTTGCTTTTCTGCGTTTAATATAATGGAATATAGGGCAAAAATGCCCTCGGATACCAAAAGGTGCCGGAAAGATTCCCACATAGAAACAAAAAATTAGAATAAAATAAAATTTCATAAGACAAAAATAACAAAAGAAAAAAGAAAATTTCATAAGACAATGAAGAAAATTACATTATTCTCAATCCTGGCTGTACTCTTTGCAGCTATGTCATTCACCTCTTGTAACACAGACGGTGACAGCGGTATGAACTTCCTGACCCTTGAGCAGCAGAAGAGCTTCCAGCAGGCTATGTCATTGGGTTCATACAACAACATGGCCATTCTCTACGAAAAGAAGAATGATGCCAACGTAAAAAATCAGGTTGACTCTGTTGCATCATCTTGCAGCATCAGCATGTACGGCGACAGCACCATGACAATGACCAACTTCCCTGTGGCTGCACTCGCAGAGCACATCAATAACAAGGATTTGGCTGCCGCCATCGCCAAGGTGACTCCAAGAACCATCAAGTGCAAGTATAATGTAATGCCAAACAGTACTTCTGAAGTAGCTTACTTCATTGCTTGCCCTAATGCTGTCGAGTTGAATCTGGCTTATGGCACAGACAACAAGAGTCACAAGGTAGTGCTTGTTTTCATCCCTAGCCAGATGTATTACGGCTACTGCACACTCAAGGAGCCAAGACAGCTGGGCTTCCAGTTCGCGCTCTATCAGATCTGGGTGGATGGCAACCAGACCAACTTCATCCAGAACTCAACCAACTCTTCTAACACCACTGTAGGTTTTCTCTTCCGCAACGCATGGAAGAAGTAAGAAGAGAGGGCTAGAGAATTCAAATTCAAGAAATTAAGTTAATACTCTTTTAAATACAAACAACTTACAAATATATGGTCTGAATTTATCACTCAGCGTGAAAACTACATAAAAAGGCGCGATAGCTCTCCTGCTATCGCGCCTTACTTTTTTATCCTATATTTCAGTATCCTAATCTTTCTTCCAGAGCTTGCTCATATCCTCCAAGCTCTTGCCCTTGGTTTCAGGTACCAGCTTCCATACGAAGAAAGCTGCAACGATACAGATGGCACCATACAGACCATAGGTAAACCAATGACCGAAATCATCGCCCGGAGTCAGGTGCATATTGAACAGCGGTACGAAGGTAGAGCTGACGATGAAGTTGAATATCCACTGGAAAGCTACGGCAATCGCCACAGCCGCACCACGGATGGTATTCGGGAAAAGCTCGGCGATAAGCACCCAGGCAATAGGTCCCCAGGAGAACATAAAGCTGGCACTATATACCATGATACTCAGCATGGTAACCGTACTCAAGGCTTCATTTCCAAAGGTCAAGGCTACGCCCAAGGCTCCTGCTGCCATGCCGATGGAACCAAAGATAAGCAATGGCTTGCGACCCAGCTTCTCTACCGTAAAGACGGCAACCAGCGTGAACGAGATATTCACAATACCCATGATGACGGTCTGAACCATCGGATTGCCCATACCCATATCCTGGAAGATACGAGGCGCATAATAGAGCACCGCATTGATACCCACTGCCTGCTGGAATACAGAAAGCATCACGCCCACAAAGATACACATAAAACCGTAAGAGAAGAGTTTCTCGGTCTTCACGGTCACCGTATTCCTGATATCGTGGATAATCTCGCGTGCCTTCTCAGAACCATTGATCTTGGCAAGCACGCCGTATGCCTTCTCATCCTGTCCGATCATCACGAGATAACGAGGGGTTTCAGGTACGAAGCAGATCAGGAAGGTGAACAGTCCTGCCGGAACCATCTCGCTTCCAAACATATATCTCCAGCCCGTCTCGATGGTCCACTGCGCATCCACCATATTGGCGATGGCACCCACAGCATCATAAATAGGATTGGCATGGGAACCCATAATGATGAAATTGACGAAGTAAACCACCAGCTGACCGAAGATGATGGCAAACTGATTGCAGCTCACCAACATACCGCGCATATTGCTCGGAGCGATTTCGCCGATATACATCGGACAGATGGCTGAAGCCATACCTACACCGATACCACCCAGCACACGATAGAAGTTGAATACCACCAGCAACGTCCAGTCGGCATGTCCCTGAGGCAGGAGATAAGATTCCGGTTCCATAGATCCCCAGGCAGAGAGGAAGAAGCAGACACCCGCAAAGATGAGCGAGCGCTTACGACCCAGCCTGCTGGCGAAAAGACCAGAAAGCGAACTACCGATGATACAGCCGATCAGCGCACTGGAAGAAGTGAATCCGTGCATCACATCGGTGTATTCGAAATCTCCGGCACCCTTGAAGAATGCCTGCAAACCCTTCTCGGCACCTGATATCACAGCGGTATCGTAACCGAAAAGCAAGCCACCCAATACGGCGACCATCACAATCGAGAAAAGATAGGCCTTAGAGCCCGTTTGTTGTTGTTCCATTTTACTATAGGTTATTTGTTTATTTTTATATTTTTATCTGTTTATTTTAAAATAATACGCATAATCTGCACATTTCCCCTATTTTTTTTGTAAATTTGCAACCAAAATAAGAGAACATAGATATTACGTAATATGAACATCGCAGAATTCTTACATCAGAAGGGCGACAAAAGAGGCTTCTCTTTCGAGGTTTTGCCACCTCTCAAGGGTAATGGCACTGCGGCTCTCTTCCGCACCATCGACAGCCTCAAGGACTTCGACCCACGGTTTATCAACATTACCACACACCACAGCGAGTATGTTTACAAGGAACTGGAAAACGGTCTCCTCACTCGTCAGCGTGTGCGTCGCCGCCCTGGTACCGTTGCCATCGCAGGCGCAATCCAGAACAAGTACGACATCCCAGTCATCCCTCACGTCATCTGTAGCGGTGCCACGAAGGAAGACATCGAATACGAATTGCTCGATCTCCAGTTTCTGGGCATCAGCAATATCCTTGTGCTGAGAGGCGACAAGGCGAAGGAAGACCGACAGTTTACTCCAACAGAAAACGGTCATTCCAATGCCACCGACCTGCTGAAGCAAGTAAACCAGTTTAACGACGGTTTCTTCTTCGACGGCACCCCGATCAAGCATCCGGGTGATAAATTCTGCTGTGGCGTAGCCTGCTATCCGGAGAAGCACGAAGAGGCTCCCAATCTGGAGATGGATATGCAGCATCTCCTGGAGAAGCAGCAGTTGGGCGCTGACTATGCCATCACCCAGCTCTTCTACGACAACGAGAAATTCTATGCTTTCGTAGAGAAGGCTCGCCAGATGGGCATCACCATCCCTATCGTTCCGGCGCTGAAGCCATTCGCCAAGCTGAGTCAGCTCACCATGGTACCAAAGACCTTCCATTGCGACATCCCGGAAGCTCTGGCGCAGGAGGTTTTGAAGTGCAAGAGCGATGAAGATGCCAAAGCGCTCGGTATCGAGTGGACGACTGCCCAGGTGAAAGATCTCTTCGATCACGGATACAATCATATCCATTTCTTCACCGTTTCGGCGGTGGATAGCGTGAAACAGATAGCTAAAATTTTATTTTAAAGTTCAATGTTCAATGTTAAATAGTGAAGTGATAGGTCAGCAAGATATATGGAACCGTCTGATGGAGATGGTTCAGGAGAATCGTGTGCCCCATGCACTGATGTTCTGCGGTCCACAAGGTTGTGGAAAACTGGCAGTGGCGCTGGCTTTCGCCAGCTATCTGCTGGGCGATTCCCCGATGCTGAGAAAATGGGAGCATCCCGACCTGCATTTCACCTTCCCTACCATCAAGACATCCGAGATGAGCGGCGACCATACGCCCGTAAGTCTCGACTTTATGAAAGAATGGCGTGAGATGCTCCTCCAGGAAGGTCCGTATGTGCTGATCAGCGACTGGATGCAGCGCATGGGCAAGACTGATGCCGACTTCAACAAGCAAGCAATCATCACCGCCGATGAGACCGACAATCTTTCGAGAGAACTGAGCATGATGTCGAGTCAGGGCGGTTACAAGATCAGTCTGATATGGTTGCCGGAGCGTATGAACCTCACGAGTGCCAACAAGATATTGAAACTGCTGGAAGAGCCGCCTCATCAGACACTCTTCCTCCTGGTAAGCGAACAGCCGGAACTCCTGCTCGAAACCATCAGAAGCCGCGCACAGCGTATCGACCTGAAAAAGATTGAAACTTCCGAGGTGGAGAAAGCGCTCATAGAACGAAGAGCGCTGGATGCTGAATCAGCCCACCGCATCGCCCGAATCGCCAACGGCAACTGGAACCATGCATTGGAGGAGCTGGACTCTGGCAATGAAAACCGCCAGCATCTGGATATGTTCATCATGCTGATGCGCCTCTCCTATATGCGCAACATCCACGATTTGAAGAAGTGGAGCGAGGTGGTTGCCACCTTCGGCAGAGAGAAGCAGAAGCGAATGCTCGATTACTTCATGCACATGCTGCGCGAGAGTTTTATGTATAATTTCCGCCAGCCGGAACTCAGTTATATGACACAGGAGGAGGAGAATTTCGCCAGGAACTTCGCCCGATTCATCAACGAGGCGAATATCATCGACATCTCCAATCTCTTCGAGGAAAGCAAGCGATTCATCGCCCAGAATGCCAACCCGAAAATCGTGTTCTTCGACCTGGCGCTGAAGAATATCGTTCTGCTCATCAGAAAATAAAGGAAATACATCCCCCGAAAGGGCAATATATATTAATCAAGAAATAATAAATAGAATACATCGTGGATTATAAAAATATGAAATTCAAAATGTGGAATGGCTGCGATAGAGGTCTATGCTGTAAGGCTGTGGGACGACAGGATCGACAGCTCAACACATACGACTGGCTAGCCGATGTGCCAGGAAACGCTGAGAGCACCGACCTGGTGGAAGTGCAATTTAAAAATACCCGAAAGGGATATTATCACAATGTTAACAACCTCGACCTCAAGAAGGGCGACATCGTGGCTGTAGAGGCTAACCCGGGTCACGACGTGGGTGTAGTAACATTAACCGGCCGACTGGTAAAACTGCAGATCAAGAAGGCAAACCTCAAGTCGCAGGATGACATCAAGCGCATCTACCGACTTGCCAAGCAGGTGGACCTCGACAAGGCAAAGGAGGCCAAGAGCCGCGAACACGACACTATGATCCAGAGCCGTCAGATAGCCAAGGACCTGGGCCTGAAGATGAAAATCGGCGACGTGGAGTATCAGGGCGATGGCAACAAGGCCATCTTCTACTATATCGCTGATGAGCGTGTAGATTTCCGCCAGCTCATCAAGGTACTTGCCGATACCTTCCATGTCCGTATCGAGATGAAGCAGATTGGTGCACGTCAGGAGGCTGGCCGTATCGGCGGTACCGGTCCTTGCGGCAGAGAGCTCTGCTGCGCTACTTGGATGAAGAACTTCGTAAGTGTGAGCACCAATGCTGCACGCTACCAGGACATCTCGCTCAACCCTCAGAAGTTGGCTGGCATGTGCGCCAAACTGAAGTGCTGCCTCAACTACGAGGTAGATAACTATGTAGAGGCAAGCCGAAAGATGCCACCTAAGGATGCCGTGCTTCAGACTGCCGACGGCGAGTTCCATCAGTTCAAGGTAGATATCCTTGCCGGACTCATCACCTACTCTTCTGACAAGAACATGGCTTCCAACCTGGAGACCATCACCGCAGAACGTGCCAAGGAAATCATCGAGATGAATAAACAGGGCGAGAAACCGCTCAGTCTGATGGAGAACGGCAAGATGAAGGAAACTTCCAAGAGCATCGACCTGCTCAATGAGTCTGATCTCAGCCGATTCGACAAGGCGAAGAAAAAGAAGAAGAACAAGAACCGCAATGCGAACCGCCCAGAAAAGGGAGATAACCGTCAGCCAAACGGCAATAACCGCAATAGGGATAATAGAAACAAGGGAACTCGCCAGCAGGGAAACAGACCCCAACAGGGCAATAACAATAAGCCTCAGCAAGGCAATAATAACAAGCCTCAGCAGGGCGAGAATAACAAGCAACAGCAGGCAAACAACAACAAGCCTCAGCAGGGCGAGAATAACAAGCCACAGGAAGACAAGAAGTAAAAATGAAAAGACTGATCCATTTCGTTTTCATACTGGTGGCAACCATAGCCTTCAGCGCTTGCAATCATGCCAAGGTATATGACGAATATGCCCACACGCCGATTGCAGGATGGGAGAAGAACGATACCCTATCGTTCGAAATCCCTCCAATGGCTGCCACCGGCTATTACCGGCAGAGCCTGGGTCTGAGAACCACAGGTGCCTATCCGTTTACGGCATTGACACTCATCGTGAACCAGACCATCTACCCTGCCAACAAGGGCAAGCGTATCGAGAAGACTGATACCGTACTCTGCCAGCTCATCAACCAACATGGCGAGAACAAGGGACAGGGCATCAGCTACTATCAGTACAACTTCCCTATCAATATCTATAAGATAAACAGAGGCGATTCCATCCATATCGCCATCCGCCACGATATGAAGCGAGAAATTCTTCCGGGTGTAAGCGACATCGGAGTGAAAATAACGAAAAATGACCAATGAGACGTATCTCACTGGTCATTTTTTTATGCTGTAAAATCTAGCTTCTTACCAGGTTTCTTCCGGCATCAATACGCAGGAAGATGAAGAGCAGGATGGTAAAGCCCCAAAGCGAACTACCTCCATAACTGAAGAACGGAAGCGGAATACCGATTACCGGCGTCAGTCCCAGCACCATTCCCACATTAATAAATAGGTGGAACAGAAATACCGAGAGCACACAGTAGCCATATATTCGTCCGAACTTGAAAGGTTGTCGCTCCGCCAGATGTATCAATCTCAATATCAACATCAGGAAGAGCAGCAGCACGCCTGCCGAACCCAGGAATCCTTCCTCCTCTCCTACCGTACAGAAGATGAAGTCGGTATCCTGCTCAGGCACGAACTTCAGCTTGGTCTGGGTTCCGTTCAGGAATCCCTTTCCCTGCAAGCCACCCGAACCGATGGCTATCTCACTCTGATGTACATTATATCCGGCACCCGCCAGGTCTTCGTCCAATCCCAGCAGCACGTTGATACGCACTCGCTGATGAGGTTCCATCACGTTGTTCAGCACGTAATCGGCACTGTAGAAGAAGGCAATACTTCCCATTGCGAATATCGAAATCAGGAAATAGTTGCGGAAGCGGGTCCTCAGACCGTGATACACCAGGAATCCGATCATCACCGCACAGAGCAGCAGCTGCACCCATACGATGTCAAACGGAATGATGTAGGTGGAGAAGAGTGCAAAGATGAGCGTGATGCCCACCGAGTAGCACAGGATGATGAGAGCATGCTTCCTGTTGCCCGTATAGCTGTTCACCAGTCCTGCCGTGAAGATCTGCACCAGCAGCAGCACCGTGAACTTTCCCACCGAGGTGTAGGTATCCCACATCGTCACGTTCTCGTACTTGATACCCACCACAAAGTAAACCACCATCGAGACTCCGGTAAAGAGGATGGCACCTGGCATTCCCTCGCGGTAAAGCATCAGGAAGAAGGCGGAATATACCAATGCCGAACCCGTCTCGCGCTGTCCCACGATACATATCATAGGCAAAATGATGATGCCCATAGCCGCCATGAAATGCTTCATTTTGTGGATATTGAATCCATAGCTGCACATAAACTTCGCCACAGCCAGCGCCGTAGCAAACTTACCGAACTCGGCAGGCTGCAGTCGCAGCGGTCCCAGCACCAGCCAGGAGTGCGAACCCTTGATGCTATGCGGATTGAATATCGTGGCAAAAAGCAGCAATATCAGCACGGCATAGATCACGTAGGCGAAGGTATCGAAAAAACGGTCGTCCATCATCAGGATGACGAAGCCCAGCGCGATGGAGGTACCTATCCATATAATCTGCATACCCGAACGGGCACCCAGACTGAAGATATCGTTGTCACCATAGGTATAGCTGGCACCGCAGACACTGATCCAGCCGAAGCAGAGCAATGCCAGATAGATGCCGATGGTCCACCAGTCGAGCGAACGGAGAATACCAGCTGGTTGTTTATTATCTGATTGAGCCATTGTCTTTATTATTCAATGAATTGAAACTGCAGTCTCAGGATAGAAACTGCAGTTTTGATTTGAAACTTCAGTATATTATCTGCTACTAGAGCCGTAGGCAATTCTTCGGGCCTGCATCTGTGCCGCCTGACTTTCAGAAGCTGGAGAAAGCTTTCCCTTCAGATACTGCTCCATCATCAAGCCACCGATAGGCACACCATAGTCGGCACCCCATCCACCATTCTCCACATACACGGCGATGGCGATTCTCGGATTGTTCATCGGAGCAAAGCCCATGAAAACAGAGTGGTCGTGACCACGGTTCTGAGCCGTACCGGTCTTGCCGCAAGCCTCGAAGTCGTAACGGGAGAGCATCTTACAGGTACCCTTCAGTGCCGAACTTCTCATACCAGCCACCACATAGTCATAGGCTCGCTTCGAAGCCTTGGTGTAATGACGGCGGGTATAAAGCGTATCGAGCGGTTCGCCCTGCACCTTACGCACTACGTGAGGCACATAGTAATAGCCTCGGTTGGCGATGGTGGCACCCAGATTGGCAATCTGCAGAGGAGTGAGGTTCACCTCACCCTGTCCGATAGAGATACTGATGACGGTCAATCCGTTCCAGGAGCCCTTGTAGGCCTTGTCATAGAACTGTGCATTAGGAATCAGACCTCTCTTCTCGCCCGGCAAATCGATACCCAGCTTATAGCCGAATCCCATACTCACCATATAGTCTTTCCATACGGTCATCGCATTCTGCACCGAGCCATACTTTTTCTTGTTGCCTATCATATAATAAAGTCCCCAGCAGAAGTAACCGTTACAGGAAGTACTGATGGCATCCACCAGCGCAATAGGCGACGGGTGACCATGACATCCCACATGCAGACCTCTGTAAGAGAAGCCGTGATTACATGGGAAGGCTGTGCCCGGAGTGATGATTCCCTCGGTAAGATAGGTCAGCGCCTGGGAGGTCTTGAAGGTAGAACCCGGAGGATACTGTCCCATGATACTACGGTTCAGGAGCGGTTTCCAAGGGTTCTGCGAGAGCCACTTGTGCATCTTTCCTCTATTCTTACCCACCAGTCGGCGCGGATCATAGGTAGGAGAAGAGACCATCGCCAGCACCGACCCGTCTCTTGGGTCAATGGCAACGATACTTCCTATCTTGCCCTGCAGCAGTCTTTCGCCCAGAGCCTGAAGGTTGACATCGATACCCAGCGTCAGGTCCTTACCGGCAACAGGCCGCTGGTCGAGTTTTCCGTTCTGATAGCTTCCCTGTATTCTTCCCCGGGCATCGCGAAGCATAATCTTCACGCCCTTGATACCTCGGAGCTCCTTCTCGTAATGCTTCTCCAGTCCCAGCTTACCGATATAGTCACCCGGCTGATAGTAGTCATCATCCTCGATATCGCTTGGCGAAACCTCACCCACATCTCCCAGAACATGGGCAGCGTATGGATAGGCATATTCTCTCACACTTCGCTTCTGCACATAGAAGCCCGGAAACCGGAACATCTTCTCCTGGAAAACGCTGAAGTCCTTGTCAGAAAGCTGACTCATGAAGAGCTGCTGGGTATATCGCGAGTATCCGGGATTCTTGTTTCTGTCCTTGATGGTCTCCATTCGCTTCTCGAAAGCCTCCTTGGTAATGCCCAGGGAGTTGCAGAAGTCCATCGTATCCAGACGTCCCTCCTGCTCCTTCATCACCACCATGATATCATAGGAAGGCGAATTATACACCATCAGCTTGCCGTTTCTGTCGTAGATGGCGCCACGCGAAGGGAACTCAATCTGCTTCAGGAAGGCATTGGAATCGGCATTCTTCTTATAATCCTCACTCATAATCTGAAGCGTAAAGAGACGAATGGCGTATATGACTACAATTGCTATAGCCACACCACCAATCACATACTTACGCTTATCAAGATTGTAATCCACCATATTATATATATAGCTGAAATTTTTTGTTTGATCTTTTACTGTTCTCTGTCTTGCAGCAAGGTTCTATCCCTTGCGGAAGCTCTCCAATGCCATGATGAGCAGCATCGTGATGGCTGTACCGCCACCGATGCGGAGGAGCCACTCCATCCAATTGAAGAAATTGAAGGTCTCCAGAGTAAAGAATACCAGATTATAAACGAGTACGATAACCAACGTGTAGAGAACATACGAACCGACACCGATGGTGCGCATGGACGGCTCCAGGTCGTCGGCACTGTCTCTTGGCACGAAGAGTTCGAAAAGATAAGGCTGAAGCAGTCCGATGAAGGTCATCGAAGCTGCAGCTACTCCCGGCGTATTGGCAAACACGTCGATACAAAGTCCCATCATGAAGCTCCACAGCATCACCGACCAGCGTGGGTGGTTTCTGCGGAAATGGAGCACCATGAGAATATACAGCAAGGGGGTGGCGCAGTTGAACAAGTGGATATGGTTGAATACCAATCCCTGCACCAGCACAAGCACCACGAAGATGCCGAGTCGTTTTATCAAATCTATACTCATTGCTACTTATATATCTCCTCTTACTATGATCTTTTAATTTTTACCTTTGGCATTGCCGTCGGGCATGATACTATCCTGTGCAGCACGCATAATCTGAAGGCGTTCCTTCATCACGGCATCATCGATGACGCAGACATCACGCAGACAGGCAAAGTCGGTAGAAAGTCTCAACTGTACTCTATACGACAATCCATCAGCAGAATTAAACACGTGCAGAATCTTGCCCACTCTTACTCCCGGAGGGAACACAGCCGAATAGCCACTCGTTACTACGTAGTCGCCCAGCTTGAAGTGGGCATGGCGTGGCACCTCTTCCAGATATGCCAGTTCCGAAACGCCACCCTTCCATCGCAGATAGCCGAAATAGCCTCTGCCCTGGATGGTACAACTGATATTCGACTTCACGTTGAGCACTGGTATCACGATGCTGTAATGCTGAGCTACGAGATACACGATGCCCACCACTCCGGTACCGCTTATCACACCCATATCCTTATGGATGCCGTCAGCGCTACCCTTGTCGATGGTAATCAGGTTGTCTGGCTTGTCCAGGCTGTTGGCCACCACCTTGGCAGGGATGAGTCGGTAATTCTGAAGCAGCGCAAACTGGTCGCGGTGATAGATGGCACTATCCTTGGTTACCCCATAGAGGCTGTCGCTCAGCTGCTGCACCTGCTGCTCCAGATAGGCATTCCGCTGGGTAAGTTCCTGGTTCACCTTGGTCAGGGAGAAGAAAGTCTCCACGTTGGCATCCCATTCATAGATCTTGCCCGTCACGGCATTGGCTGTAGAAAACCACGCACTGCCCTGGTAGCTGTTATACTGGAACAGAAGCACCATGCTCACCACCTCCAGAATCACGAAGACAAACCAATGGTTGTATTTCTGCAAAAACTCTAAAAGGTTGTGCATACTTAAAAAAATGAATCTGTATATGATTAAAATTCCGCAAATGGGCACAAGAGGTCCAGATGCGGAATTTAAATATCTTGAATATTATCTCATCAGGAATGAGAAACGATCCACATTCTTCAATGCGATACCGGCACCCTTAGCCACACTGTGCAATGGATCCTCGGCGATATGGAATGGGATGTTGATCTTGTCCTGGAGTCGCTTGTCGAGACCGCGGAGCAGAGCACCACCACCTGAAAGCCAGATACCGTTCTTCACGATGTCGGCATAAAGCTCTGGTGGAGTATTCTCGAGAGCTGAGAGTACTGCATTCTCTATCTTGGCTACAGTCTTGTCCAGACAGTGAGCAATCTCCTGATAGCATACAGGCACCTCCATTGGGAGCGCTGTGATACGGTTAGGACCGTGAACGATGAAGTCCTCAGGAGCCTCATCTCCCAGATCTGTCAGGGCAGAACCCACATGAATCTTGAT
This sequence comes from Prevotella sp. TF12-30, assembly GCF_003436715.1. Lineage (NCBI taxonomy): Bacteria > Pseudomonadati > Bacteroidota > Bacteroidia > Bacteroidales > Prevotellaceae > Prevotella > Prevotella sp. TF12-30. The sequence goes on from NZ_QSQJ01000001.1 coordinate 251,359, forward strand.
ACGCTCAGCCATACGCTCAGAAACCTTCACGTTGTGCTGGCGGCTCATATACTCCTGGATGTCGGCTGTCAGGTCGTCACCGGCTGTACGGATAGAGTTGTTGGATACGATACCACCCAGAGAGATGACTGCAATCTCGGTGCTACCACCACCTATATCAACTATCATGTTACCTTCTGGTGCCTCTACGTCGATACCGATACCGATAGCAGCAGCCATAGGTTCAAAAATCAAATATACGTCGCGACCGTCGGCATGCTCAGCAGAGTCACGTACGGCACGGAGCTCTACCTCAGTAGAACCAGAAGGCACACCAATCACCATACGGAGTGAAGGTGAGAACAGTCGGCTTCCTGTATGAACCATCTTGATAAGTCCACGCATCATCTGCTCGCAGGCAGTAAAGTCGGCGATAACGCCATCACGCAAAGGACGGATTGTACGGATGTTGTCATGAGTCTTCTCGTACATCATCTTTGCCTTCTCGCCTACGGCAATCATCTTGTCGGTGCGGCGGTCGAGGGCAACAACAGAAGGTTCGTCCACTACAATCTTATCATCACTGATAATGATGGTATTGGCGGTACCCAAGTCCATTGCGATTTCCTGAATAAATGAAAAAAATCCCATTTGCTAATGTAAATCTAATATTTTAAGCTTAAAATCTTTCCTTTGTAGTCATCTTCCCGCCCTCGCGTTCAAGAGCGGGAAGAGTTGCGAGATGAATAGGTTTACCTCTTTATTACTTGGCAAACCAAGCGTGGATAGCAGTATCATAGTGAGAACTTACGCCGAATGCACGCTCTGCGAACATCTTGCGGTCCTCAATGTCGGTTTCAGCACCCTTCTTCTTCAGGATGTCGAGAAGCACGCTGTACTCAGCCTTGCTAGGAACGATAACCACGTCCTTGAAGTTCTTGGCACCGGCACGGATCAGGGAGATACCGCCGATATCAATCTTCTCGATGATGTCGGCATCGCTGGCGCCGCTGGCTACAGTCTGCTCAAATGGATAGAGATCCACGATAACGAGGTCGATAGAAGGAATCTCATACTCCTTCATCTGCTCCTGGTCGCCCTCATTGTCGCGACGGGCCAAGATACCTCCAAATATTTTTGGATGAAGAGTCTTCACACGACCACCGAGGATTGATGGATATGTGGTGACATCCTCAACTTTTTCACATTCATAACCCAAAGATTCGATAAACTTCTGAGTACCACCTGTGCTCAGGAACTTAACACCCTCTTCATTCAACTTGGCGAGCAACTCGTCCAAGCCATCCTTGTGAAAGACAGACACCAAAGCTGTCTTGATCTTCTTTGTTTCAGCCATTGACTTTATATATTACGAATTTTTATATTCAATATGGTTTCTAAAAACGCTGCAAAGATACAAAGAATATTTGGAATACACAAATATTTAATACCTATTATCACATTATTTAAAGGATATTTGCGATAAATCAAGTAATGGTTCAGCCATTTTGACAGAAGCTTTTCTGCGAATAGGGAAAAAGGAAGGAAAAAACAGACAAAATGTCAGAAAAACGCCCAAAAACACGCAATGGGCACGCTATTCGCATCCCCCGATTGTGATGCCGGAAGCCATCAAGGCTGAAGCATCATCCAAGGCTGAAAGTCCGGAAGAACTGAAGCCAGACAACAAGAAGTAGAACAAATAACATTTAGAAAGGAGATCAAGATATGACATTCGACAAATTTACAATCAAGGCGCAGGAAGCGGTGCAGGCCGCTGTGAACATAGCGCAGAGAAATGGTCAGCAGACCATCGAACCGGTGCATCTTCTCAGTGGTATCATCGAGAAAGCACCTGATGTAACCAACTACATCTTCCAGAAGCTGGGCATGAACGGCAATCAGATTGCCATGCTCCTGCAGCAGGAGATGCAGCACCTGCCTCGTGTGCAGGGTGCTGGTCAGCCATACCTCTCGGGCGATACCAACCAGATATTGATCAACGCCGAGGACATCGCCAAGAAGATGGGAGATGAATTCGTAAGCGTGGAGCCTATCCTCCTCGCTATCCTCAAAGGCAACTCTACCGCTGCCCGAATCCTCAAGGATGCGGGTGCCAACGAGAAGGACCTCACTGCAGCCATCCAGGCTTTGCGACAGGGTCAGAACGTGAAGAGCCAGAGTGCCGACGAGAACTATCAGAGTCTTGAAAAATATGCCAAGAACCTGGTAGAACAGGCTCGCAGCGGCAAGCTCGACCCGGTTATCGGTCGTGATGAAGAGATTCGCCGTGTGCTCCAGATTCTCTCTCGCCGTACCAAGAACAACCCTATCCTTATCGGTGAGCCTGGTACTGGTAAAACCGCTATCGTCGAGGGACTTGCAGAGCGTATCGTCCGTGGCGACGTACCTGAGAACCTGAAGAACAAGCAGCTCTATTCGCTCGATATGGGTGCACTGGTTGCCGGTGCCAAATACAAGGGTGAGTTCGAGGAGCGTTTGAAGAGCGTCATCAAGGAGGTAACCAATGCCAACGGTCAGATTATCCTCTTCATCGATGAGATTCATACCCTGGTAGGTGCTGGCGGTGGCGAAGGTGCCATGGATGCAGCCAACATTCTGAAGCCAGCCTTGGCTCGTGGTGAATTGAGAGCCATCGGTGCTACTACCCTCAACGAGTATCAGAAGTACTTCGAGAAGGATAAGGCGCTGGAGCGTCGATTCCAGACCGTGATGGTGAATGAGCCAGACGAGGTAGATGCCATCAGCATTCTTCGTGGTATCAAGGAGCGTTATGAGAACCACCACAAGGTTCGTATTCAGGATGATGCCTGCATAGCAGCTGTCAAGTTATCCGAGAGATATATTTCTGACAGATTCCTCCCGGATAAGGCCATCGACCTGATGGATGAAGCCGCAGCCAAGCTCCGTATGGAGCGTGACTCCGTGCCAGAGGAACTGGATGAAATCACCCGTCACTTGAAGCAGTTGGAAATTGAACGTGAGGCAATTAAGCGCGAGAACGACCAGCCTAAGATTCAGCAGCTCGACAAGGAGATTGCAGAGTTGAAGGATAAGGAGCACGACTTCCGTGCAAAGTGGGAAGGCGAGAAGGCTCTTGTTAACAAAATTCAGCAAGACAAGCAGGAGATAGAGAACCTCAAGTTCGAAGCTGAGCGCATGGAGCGTGAAGGCAATTACGAACGTGTAGCAGAGATTCGCTACTCTAAGCTGGTAGCTCTTGAAGAGGATATCAAGAAGATTCAGGAGCAGCTGAAGAGCACCCAGGGCGGTGAAGCCATGATCCGTGAAGAGGTGACAGCCGATGACATTGCAGAGGTAGTAAGCCGCTGGACCGGAATACCAGTGAGCCGAATGATGCAGAGCGAACGTGAGAAACTGCTCCATCTGGAGGAGGAACTCCACAAGAGAGTCATCGGTCAGGACGAGGCAATCACAGCCGTAAGTGATGCCGTTCGCCGCAGCCGTGCCGGTTTGCAGGACCCAAAGCGTCCTATCGCCAGCTTCATCTTCCTCGGTACCACCGGTGTAGGTAAGACCGAGCTTGCCAAGGCTTTAGCAGAATATCTCTTCAACGACGAGTCGATGATGACGAGAATAGATATGAGTGAGTATCAGGAAAAGTTCAGTGTCACCCGTTTGATTGGAGCGCCTCCGGGGTATGTAGGATACGATGAGGGTGGCCAGTTGACCGAGGCTGTTCGCCGCAAGCCATACAGTGTGGTTCTCTTCGATGAGATTGAGAAGGCTCATCCTGATGTCTTCAACACCCTGCTCCAGGTATTGGACGATGGCCGATTGACCGACAACAAGGGGCGTGTAGTCAACTTCAAGAACACCATCATCATCATGACTTCCAATGCGAGCCGTGAGATGTTGAAGAAGACCTTCCGTCCGGAGTTCCTGAACCGTATCGACGACATCATCACCTTCCAGCCATTGACCAAGGATCAGATTGCCAAGGTTGTGGAGTTGCAGATGAACAGAGCCAAGAAGATGTTGGAGCCTCAGGGCTTCGATCTCCGCTGGACTCCAGCCGCCATCGGTTATCTTGCCGAGGTAGGTTACGACCCAGAGTTTGGTGCCCGCCCAGTAAAGCGTGCCATACAGGATTACGTTCTGAACGATTTGAGCAAGAAGATTCTTGCCGAGGAAGTAAGTCGCGAGAAGCCAATTACCATTGACTACTCAGAGGCAAACGGCATCGAGTTCAAGAATCTCTAAAAGATAGATTTTTATCATTTCTATTATATAAGAAAGGTTCCTTCGGGGAGTAACATCCCCGTCGGGACCTTTTTTTATGCATGCATTCCCCAACTTTTTGGGGAATATTTCCACAGAGTTTCCTCACATTCCACACCATTCATTTTTGGCGCAAAACGCATAAACACCTGATTATCAGCATAAAGCCATTTTTCTCATCTTTTTGGCACGCAGATTGTGACTATGATGATCGGGTTCGATAATGAATCCACAAGCAAATAAGTAACATCAATTAGTAACAATTTTAAAAAGATAAGATTATGAAGAAGTTTATGTTTGCAGCTATCGCAGCTTTGGTTATGGTTTCAGTAAGCAACGTTTTTGCATCAAGCAAAATGGTTAGTAACGCTCAGGTTGCTCCTGTTGATACAGTAGCTCCAAATGCACCTTCCGATTCATTGGCAGTAGATGCTCCTGTTCAGCCACAGGCTGCAGCAGAGGATTCTACCCAGCAGGAGAATGCAACAGAGGAGACTCCAGCAACAACAGAGGATTCTACCCAGCAGGAAACTACTGAGCAGAAGGAGACTACAGAACAGCAGCCAGCAGAGCAGACTGCTACAGAGCAGCAGACGATTGCTGAATAATAAAATAGAAAAAGACAGTTCATTTTGCAGGCGTTATACAAGAAAGAATAGATTAGGTTAGTTTTTTTTAAAAGGTAATAAGACTTATTCAGGTTTCCATAGAATTTACATGATTTTCAAATATAAGATAGAATTTTAGGTTCGGTTTAGTGAAAAGTGAAGTCTGTTGGCAGTGATGCCAGCAGACTTCTTGCGTTTTACGACAGTTTTTATTTCATGAGATTTTATGTTGGTAAGGAAAGGTTGTCTATCCACGGACAATCTTCCCTGAGCCGCTATCTTCCCCTTATTCTTTAAGCTGCTGCAACTGACTCTCCGCCAATCCCGTAATTTCCATCACCGTCGCAACATCCATACCTTTTGCCAGCATCTTCCTAGCAATCTCGAGGCTACGCTGGTTCATTCCTTTCTCTATACCCTTCTCCATTCCTTCAGCTAGTCCTTCTTCTTTTCCCTCTCTCTTGGCGGTATCAATCGAATTCTTGATGTCGCGATATGCCATTTTGCTGGCTTCGTACTCACGTTGTTCCCGCGGAGTAAACTTAGAAGAATCTACCTGCTTCATAATCTCAATGCTATTAATGTTTCTATTCTAGCAGCAAAGTTACGATTTTCTTTTGAAACCAACAAGAGTTTTCTAGAAAAAGTTGAGAAACCATCCATAAAAGACAAAAAAGTATAAATAGTGAATCATATAAATGGTCAAGTGAAATATTATCATTATCTTTGTAACTAAAATAATAGGTAACAAAACTATGACGCCAGAAGAAAAAGCAAGAGTCAAAATAGACCAATGGTTTGCTGATGCAGGATGGAAGGTTGTCAATCGAGATGAATACGAGCCTACCATCTCAGCCGTAGCTATTCGTGAGGGATTGCTCAAAGGTAATCTTGAAGCAGATTATTTCCTGTTTATCAATGGGAAAGCTGTCGGTGTGCTCGAAGCTAAAAGAGAAGAAATTAATATTTCTTCCAATATTGTGAGTGAACAGGCTATCACATATGCAAAGAGTGTACCTGACTGTTATCAAGCCTGGCAAAAACCTTTGCCTTTCCTCTTCAAATCAAATGGCAAGGAAATAGAGTTTTTTGATTATAGACATCGTGAAACTTCTGAATGGGAAAACATTAGCCGCATTCTTACTCCAAAGGAAATAGTAAAGATGTTAGGTATAGACGACCCTTTTGCCGGACTTCCTACATTGAACAAGAAAGGTCTGCGAGAATGCCAATATGAGGCAGTAACAGAATTGGAGAAAAGCTTCCGTATAGGTCAAAATCGTGCATTGATGGTTTTAGCTACTGGTGCCGGCAAAACATATACGGCATGTCTTACTGCTTATCGTATGCTTAGCTATACCCCTATGCGTCGTGTTCTGTTTCTTGTTGACCGCAACAACCTCGGAAAACAGGCAGAAACAGAGTTTGGAACATTCCGCCTTACGGAAACAGGTGATGCCTTCAATACAATCTATGCAGTCAACAGGTTGAAGTCGGCAGAAGTACCAACAGACAGCAATGTGGTTATCTGTACCATACAAAGATTATTCTCACTCTTAAAAGGAGAAGAGATTACGGATACAGATGATGACGATGAAGATACAGCTGATGGTGAAGTAACATTACCAGACAATCCAAACTTACCACACGATTTCTTCGACCTTATTATTATAGATGAGTGTCACCGTTCTATTTATGGCAACTGGCGCAAGGTGCTAGAATACTTTGATGCAGCTCGCCTTATCGGTCTTACAGCAACACCAATCCCTGAAACGATGGCATTCTTCAACAACAACCGTGTTGTAAACTATACGCTTGAGCAGTCAGTCATAGATGGTGTCAACGTCGATAGCCGCATCTATCGAATCAGAACAAAGGTAACAGAAGAAGGTGGAGCTATCATGCAAGGTCAGAAAACCAAAGTTGAGACTCGATACACAGGCGAAGTTAAAACCGTAAGCACAAAGGAAACAAAGACTTATACGAAAGAAGAGTTAAATCGAAGCATCATCAACCCTGCCCAGATAAAACTTATTCTTTCCACTTATCGTGATGCTGTCTATACAGAAATGTTCAATGACCCTCAAAGAGAGCCTAACATGAACTATCTTCCAAAGACCCTCATCTTTGCGCTCAACGAGAACCATGCAACAAATATCGTTCAAATTGCTAAAGAAGTTTTTGGGCGAACGGATGACCGCTTTGTTCAGAAGATAACCTATTCGGCAGGAGATAGCAATGAACTGATACGCCAGTTTCGTAACGACAAGGACTTTCGCATTGCCGTAACCTGTACCCTTGTGGCAACAGGAACAGATGTAAAGCCTCTGGAAGTCGTGATGTTTATGCGTGATGTGGCTTCAGCTCCCCTCTATACACAAATGAAAGGTCGTGGAGTCCGGACAATAGGTGACGAACAGCTGCGCAACGTGACACCTAATGCTATCAGCAAAGACTGTTTCTTCCTAGTTGATGCAGTAGGAGTAACCGAACATGAGCATATCATACCAGGTCAGTATGAAGGTCCTGAGACAGAGACCATCACCTTAAAAGAACTATTGGAACGTATCGCTCATGGAAATCTGCCAGACAATTACCTCAAGCGACTTGCTGCCACATTATCCAGACTTTACAATAAGGCAGATAATGTACAGCGACAGGAATTTGTCCGCATCGCTCATGATGACATGCAGGAAATTGCTCAACGCATCTATAATGCTCTCGATCCTGAGCACCAGCCACAATTGCCACCATACGTAGATATCAATGAACCTAACAATGAACGTAAGGGTTTGGTATCTCCGATAGCTAATCATGCCAATGTCCGTAAGTACATACTGATTCTTGCAGCTGGTTTTGTCAACACGCTGATGCCAGGAGAAGATACGCTCATATCCAAAGGTTTCTCTATAGAAGAGGCTCAAAGTACCACAGATGCATTTGAGCAATATTGCTGCGACCACTGTGATGACATAGAAGCTTTACGCATTCTATATAATAACGAGGGAGAACCTATCACCTATTCCATGCTGAAAGATTTGGAAAACAAGTTGAAGATGGAGAACAACCGCTTTGCACAAAAGCTCTTATGGAATTCATACGCCATCGTATATGGTGATAAAGTACGCCGCACGACCAAGAAGGAAGAATCGGAGGCTCTTACCAACATCATCCAACTGGTACGCTTCGCTTACCATCAGACAGAAAAACTGGAAAGTGCCTATCCTACGGCTCGAAGTATGTTTAATCTTTGGTATGGTCGAAAACAAATGGATATAACACCGAAGCAGAAGGATTTGATAGGCAAGATAGTGGAATACATCGCAGCCAATGGAGCCTGCAACGTGCGAGAGATAAGGAAGAACGATGTCACCCATGCAGCCCAATTGATTGCAGCTTTCGGAAACATGAAGAAAGCTGACGAGGCTTTGGATTCCGTATATAAATTTATAGTATTAAGAACAACAGCATAGTATATAAATATGGCTAAAAATATAACAACTGAGCAAACGCTCACAAAAAAGGTATGGAATCTTGCTACGACATTAGCAGGAGTCGGAGTAGGATTTACAGATTACATCACACAACTCACCTATCTTCTTTTCTTAAAGATGGATGACGAGAATATGGAACTCTTTGGAGAGGATTCATCCATACCTGTTGGGTATAGATGGAAAGACTTGACAGGCTTGGATGGCTATGATCTCGTAAAGCAATATGAGAGTACACTCAAACTATTAAGTCAACAAGATGACCTCATCGGCACCATCTATACCAAAGCGCAAAACAAGATTGACAAACCTGTCTATCTTAAGAAGGTAATCACTATGATAGATGAAGAGCAATGGCTCATCATGGATGGTGATGTAAAAGGTGCTATATATGAAAGCATCTTGGAGAAAAATGGTCAAGATAAAAAAAGTGGTGCTGGTCAGTACTTTACCCCACGTCCACTGATTAAAGCTATGGTTGACTGCTTGCAACCCCAAATTGGTGAGACCGTATGCGACCCTGCCTGTGGTACTGGTGGCTTCTTGCTTGCTGCCTACGATTACATGAAGGAACAAAGCCAGAATCGTGATAGATTGGACTTTTTGAACAACAAAGCGTTACATGGCAATGACATCACCCCACTTGTGGTTACACTTGCCTCCATGAACCTTTATCTTCATGGTATAGGCACAGACCACAGCCCTATCGTATGCGAGGACTCTTTGGAGAAAGAACCTTCCACCTTGGTAGATGTCATCCTTGCCAATCCGCCGTTTGGAACACGCCCTGCCGGTTCTGTTGAAATCAATCGTCCAGACTTCTATGTTGAAACCAAGAACAACCAGCTCAACTTCCTTCAGCATATGATGCTGATGCTCAAAACTGGCGGACGTGCAGCAGTAGTCCTGCCAGACAATGTACTTTTTGAAGGCAACGCAGGAGAGACCATCCGCAAGAAACTCTTGTCGGATTTCAATCTCCATACCATTCTCCGTTTACCTACAGGCATTTTCTATGCACAGGGAGTAAAGGCAAACGTACTGTTCTTTACCAAGGGACAGCCAACTAAGAATATTTGGTTCTACGACTATCGCACTGGTGTAAAACACACCTTGGCTACGAACAAGTTAGAGCGTCACCACCTCGATGACTTTGTAACCTGCTATCATGCTGAGGACATCAATGCCCGCAAAGAGACATATGATGCAGACAAGAACCCATCTGGCAGATGGCGCAAGTATAGCATTGATGAAATCATGGCTCGTGACAAGACAAGTCTTGATATCACTTGGATAAAACAGGGTAATGATACTGAAGATTTACCATTGAGCCAATTGATGTCAAACATCAAGGAACAGAGCATGAATATCAGCAAGGCCGTAAGCGAGTTGGAGAAATTATTGAGTGGAATAAAGGAGGTATAAAATGGACAAAAGTTTGATAAACACTAACATCGAACAGCAGTTTACTGAAGTCGTAAATCTGATAGTTCAGCATCGAAGTAAAGCGTCTATGGCTGTCAATAAGGAGATGCTGCTCACAGCGTGGCATGTAGGTGCCTATGTTTCCAAGAAGTTAAAAAGTGAGGAATGGGGAAGCAAGGTTATTTCCCAACTATCTGAATATATCCGTTCTCAACATCCTGAGATAAAAGGATATAGTAGAAGAAACATATATAATATGGTGATGTTCTATGATGAATATTCTACGGAAACTTTCACAACGATAGTAAATAAGTATCTTGATGCTGAATTTGTGCAGCCAATGGCTGCACAAATTGAAGTAAAACAATTAGTATCGAAAAGTAAGGCAATACAATCAAAAAATGGTGCTGCTGCATTTGTGCAGCCACTGGCTGCACAAATGCCTAAAATTTTGGAGTTGACAACGTTCACTAACCATATAGAAATACTATGTCGTTGTAAGCGTTATGAACAGCGGTTATTCTATATTCTTTATGCACATAAAGAAAAACTGGGAAAAAGAGAGATGCAGCGCTGTGTTGACAATGATACTTTTTCCAATCTTCTCGGAAATAAAAGTAATATGTCGAAGGGATTATTAGAGCAATATCCTGATGCTCCTATTATGTTTAAAGACACTGTGTTTTTAGATTTTCTTGGGTTGCCAAAGAAATACAATGAAAGCAAATTGAAGAATGGATTAATAGAGCATATGAAGCAATTTATTCTCGAATTAGGTAAAGATTTCATCTTTATGGATCAAGAGTATCCGCTCACCGTTGGTGCATCTACCTATAAGGCAGACTTGCTGTTTTTTCATCGCGGTCTCCAGGCACTTGTAGCGGTGGAATTGAAGAAAACCAAATTCCATCCTCGAGATCTTGGTCAATTAGAGTTTTACCTTGAAGCTCTTGACCGTGATGTGAAACGTTCCAACGAGAACCCTTCTATAGGCATCATTTTATGTCCTGATGTGGACAAGGTTGTTGTTGAATATGCTATGAGTCGCAGCATGAGTCCTACGATGGTGGCGGAATATAAGCGTATCTTAATTCCGCAAGAAAAAATGCAACAACAATTAAGGGAATTCTGTCAGTTCTTCTCAAAAGAAGATAAATCTTAAAATTAATAGACGAATTAATAATGGACACAAAAGCATTAAGACAAAAGATACTCGACCTTGCTATTCACGGCAAGCTCGTTCCACAAGATCCCAACGATGAGCCAGCATCGGTGCTGCTCGAACGTATCCGTGCTGAAAAGGAAAGACTCATCAAAGAGGGAAAGATTAAGAAGGGAAAGAAGTCTGCAAAGACTTCTGATAAGCCGCATTATCCCTTTGAACTGCCGAAGGGATGGGAGTGGACAACGGTAGATGAAATTTACTTTGTAACAAAGTTGGCCGGTTTTGAATATACTGAACATTTTACAAAAGAAGCAATTTCTCCAATGAATGCAGTTCCAATTGTACGCGCTCAAAATGTAAAAATGGGACGCTTTATTGAAAATAAAAATGAAGCTATAACAATTGAATTATCAGAACAATTGTCCAGAAGTGCTTTGTATAAAGATTGTCTTCTTATGACTTTTATTGGGGCTGGAGTTGGAGAAACGTGCATATTTCATGCAAACAAACGAAATCATTTGGCACCCAATGTTGCTAAAATAGAGCCATTTGACGAAAACATAAATATGGAGTATGCTCTGTTTTTTTTCATGAGTTCATTAGGGCAACAAGGTGTGACTAACATATCTAAATCAACAGCACAGGCCAGTTTGTCTATGGCAACTATCCGCGAATTGGTTATTCCAATACCACCAATAAAAGAGCAAAGTCGAATAGCTAAGGAGCTGGTAAAATGGTTCTCTTTGATTGAGTGTATAGAAGAAAAAACGGGCAACTTACAAGAAACTATCAAGCAAACAAAATCCAAAATCCTCGACCTAGCCATCCATGGTAAACTCGTACCGCAAGACCTGAATGACGAGCCAGCCAGCGAACTGCTCAAACGCATCAATCCAAAGGCTGAAATCACTTGTGATAACCCCCAATATGGCAAGCTGCCGAAGGGGTGGTACTTATGTAAGATTTCTTCTGTTGTAAATATTGTTAATGGTAAATCTCAGAAAAATGTAGAATCACCAACTGGTAAATATCCAATTTATGGTAGTGGAGGTATTATCGGAAAGGCTATGGAATATACATGCTTGGCTGGTTCTACCATTATCGGAAGAAAAGGTACTATAAATCATCCTATTTTTGTTGAAGAGAATTTCTGGAATGTTGATACTGCATTTGGCATGAAAGCAAACAATCAAATTTTAGAAGATAAATACTTCTATTGTTTTTGTTTGTATTTTGACTTTAGTAAACTTGATAAAAGTTCTGCATTGCCAAGTCTTACAAAAACCGCAATAGGAAATCTGATATTGCCTATTCCTCCTCTTGCAGAGCAACAGCGAATAGTTGCAAAGATTGAAGAATTATTCTCTCAACTTGACAAGATTGAATCCTCATTGCAAGCATAAAGGCTTACAATGGGGATTTCCCATTCTTGACACACATCTTATATTGTTACCATTCATTTTAATACAAAACAATATGGTAACACAATTTGAAAAGTATTTGGTCAAGGCAAACTTGACAAAGAACACGGTAACATCGTACCTGTGGACTATCAACTATTTTCTTGAGCACTACAAGGAGGTGAACAAGAAGAATCTGTTGGCTTATAAGGGTTATCTTATGGAGAACTTCAAGCCACAGACAGTAAACTTGCGTTTGCAAGCAATGAATAAGTATTTGGAGTTTAGCAAACAAGAGAAGCTAAAGATGAAGTTTGTAAAGGTGCAACAAAAGAACTTCTTGGAGAACGTCATCAGCGATGCCGATTACAAGTTTCTGAAAACCAAGCTAAAGGCAGATGGTTATGATGAATGGTATTTCATCGTTTGGTTTATGGCTGCCACTGGTGCACGTGTCAGCGAGCTGCTTCAAATCAAAGCTGAGCATGTAGCGGTTGGCTATCTTGACTTGTATAGCAAAGGAGGCAAGATTCGCCGCCTTTACATTCCGAAGAAGCTATGCACTGAAGCCAAAAGATGGCTAACAGAACAAAACATCTCCTCTGGCTATCTGTTCACCAATCGTTCAGGCAACCGCCTTTCCACTCGTGGCATAGCTATCCAGCTGAAACATTTTGCCGAAAAGTACGGTCTTAACCGTGATGTGGTTTACCCACATTCGTTCCGTCATCGTTTCGCCAAGAACTTCCTTGACCGCTTCAACGACATCGCCCTCCTTGCTGACCTCATGGGGCATGAGAGCATCGAAACAACACGCATCTATCTGCGTCGTACAGCAAGCGAACAGCAGAAGATAGTAGACAAGGTCGTTACTTGGTAACTGTATCTATAGCATTTAGCCACCGCAAGAATATGACTTGCGATGGCTAAATATGGTAGTTATAATGATGCTTCTATCTTGTCAAGCTGAGCGAATAACTCTTCAATCTTTGCAACGATTCTGTGTTGTTCGGAAAGCGGTGGTAACCATAATTGTTCATTCTTTATAATGCTGCCTGATATAGCTTTAAATGTAGAACCAGTACTTTGTGATTCAAATTTTTCTTGAAAAGTAGTCAACATATAAAAAGCATAATCTAAGTTGATAGCTTTAGTTGGTGTAAGACAGCACAAGCCTCGTCCTATACATATTCTCTGCTTTGTAATATTAACCACTCCTACGGGTGCTCTTACACATAATAGTAAAGTATCAGCTTCTGCTATTTTTGTTGGAGAATTTGTCAAAATATTCGATTTTCTTAAATACTTGTTCCCAAATAGGATTTTACCTTGATGAAATTCCATACCATCTATAGAATTTAGGCTACTCCCGTCTGGCGATTGTCCCATAGTAACCTTAAATGCATCTCCAATATGAGTTTCACCCCATCCCTTCGGCAGCTTGCCATATTGGGGGGTATCACAAGTGATTTCAGCCTTCGGATTGATGCGTTTCAGCAACTCAATTGCCGGCTCATCATTCGGGTCTTGTGGTACGAGTTTTCCATGAATGGCAAGATCGAGAACTTTGGACTTGACTTGTCTTATAGAATCTTGTAACTTTTCCTTGTTTTCCTCTATGTTGTCCACAAATGATAGCCAATACTTTAAATTCTTTATTATTCGCTCTATTTCAGGTAATGGCGGAAGAGGTATTCTCATATTTTGAGATTGGGTCAAAGAAATATTAACCTGTCCTGCACTGCCTTTGGTGGATATAGAATTAATTTCAGACATTTCTTCCAAGTAAGCCTTTAGGTAAACATTAATATTATCCTTATGAAGATAAGGACGTATAAGTACGGCTGCTTGGTTGAAATTTGCTTGCGGCAACGATGGGGGAATAATTGCCAATTTACCCAATGGTGGTCCTACAATATTCATTATTAAATCACCAACCTCTGTTCTTGAGCGTTGCAGTTTACCATTATGTATTTCAGCTGTTATATACTGTGGTTTATATTCAAAATCTATTTTCTGATTTCTCAGATTATACATTTTGATATACGGAATGCCCTTAGGTACGAATGAGGATTTTTCTGGAGTACTTCCTGAAGCCACATATGCTATGTCATCCAACCTGCACCACTCCCACCCCTTCGGCAGCTCAAACGGATAATGCGGCTTATCAGAAGTTAAATATATTGCATAAAGCTGCTGCTAGATTCTAAAAACAGAAACAAAGCATAGACACAGATAAGTTTATCATCCCTCCTTAATTATCCACTCGCTGACAGTACACTGAGTGCTATCATAAATCACTGCAAGAAGCTTCTCCATACTAATCTTCACCTCCTGGTTAGGATACAAACAAAGAAATAGCATCTATCCGATTACGCGCACATAAAAGTTTTTTCTACAAAAAAGTATCATAGTCTCATTTTTCGCCGGAAAATCCATATTATATTACTGATATATCTATATTTACATTCAATGAGACTTCTCTAAAAAAGCAGAAAGAAGTATCATGGAAGTATCATGAAATACTATAGAAGTATCATTAAAGACAGCACTATGCACGAGAAAAAACAGTTTAAACAGCGCAAAAAGATAGTTTAAACAGCGCAAAGGCCCTAAAGAATATTGCCCAAAAACAAGTCCTATATTTGGGCACTCGTTGCCCACGCTATGGGCAATAGCTGCCCAGCACACGGTCTGCCGATGCCCACGTGGTGGGCTGCGGATGCCCGTGTAACGGGCACAAGCAGACCAACCGGAGGGCATAAAGAGACCAACTGATGAACTGAAAAAGTAGACACATTACCGTGACTTATCCTGATTATATTGACATAACCATAGAACATCTACGCACAGCAAAAAACAGCATAAACACAGCAAAAAGTGCCGATAGTGGTGCCAAAAGTTGCTTTTTTAGGCACTTTTGGCACCACTATCGGCACTTTTTCCCAATTTTCCATCGTTTTTTCATGATTTAGCATTATCTTTGCAGAAGATAAGCTGCACTCGGCAATCTGAAAGCAAGCTTTCATTGCGCTCGTTTGCATTATCTTTGCAGAAAATCAAAATTAAAGAAGATATGCAGCAAAATATCATTGGAAGAAAACGGGAAATTGAGCTGATAGAGAATTGCCTCAATTCCAACAAGCCCGAATTCATTGCCATCTATGGCAGAAGACGAATCGGCAAAACATATCTCGTCAAACAACTCTTGGGCGAGAAGTTTAGTTTCTATATGACGGGGGTGTACCAATGCTCCAAGAACGAGATGCTCGCTTACTTCAGCGAGCAGTTGGCATTGTATTCCGGGCAGAAACAGGCAAGACCTAAAACCTGGTTCGAGGCATTCTCTCAACTGCGTGCCTACCTCTCTACCCTATTGGAAGAAAGAGAGCAAATCATCATCTTCATTGACGAACTGCCATGGCTGGATACACCGAAGTCTAATTTCATCCGTGCCTTAGATTTGTTTTGGAACGGATGGGCTTCAGACCAGCCTAATATCAAGTTCATCGTCTGCGGTTCAGCTACTACCTGGATGACCAACAAACTTCTGGGCGACAAAGGCGGCTTGCATAATCGGATAACCAGAAAGATTTACCTCGCCCCTTTCGACCTTAACGAGACTGAACTTTTCTTACAATCAAAAGGTATCGTATGGACCCGCCATCAGATTGCAGAATGCTACATGATTATGGGAGGTACGCCGTTTTACCTCAACATGATAGACAAGCAATATAGCTTGCCTCAAAATATTGACATGCTTTTTTTCGCAGAAGGCGCAGAACTATCCAATGAATACGAGTTCCTGTTCCGTTCACTCTTCAAGGATTCAATACTTTACCGAAGAATTGTGGAACTTCTTGCCAAGAAAAAGATGGGTATGACGAGAGAAGATGTGATGAAGGCGTTACATCTCACATCGGGCGGAAAACTGACAGAAGCATTTAATGATCTCATCAGCTGCGACTTCATCAGAAAATACAACTCATTCGGAAACAAGTCGAATGGTGCCATGTATCAGTTGACCGACCTCTACACTTTATTCTATTTACATTACATAAAAGGTAAAGAGGAGACCGACGAACATCTCTGGAGCAATATGATAGACTCTCCGTCCCATCGTGCCTGGAGCGGCTATGCCTTCGAACAGCTTTGCCTTCACCATATCTCACAGATTAAGAAAAAACTAGGCATTCTGGGAGTACAGACGAATGTATATTCCTGGCAACAGAAAGCCAACAAGGAAAAAGGAATTGAAGGTGCACAGATTGACCTTATATTAGACCGTAGAGACCAGATTATCAATCTCTGCGAGATGAAGTATTCTCTCAAGGCATACGACATCACCCCTGCTTATTTGCAAAAACTGCTGGACAGAAGAGAAATCTTCCGCCAAGCGTCAAATACCAGCAAGGCACTGCATCTAACTTTCGTTACAGCTGCAGGATTAAAGAAGAATGCCCAGGAAGGCATGATTCAGAGCGAAGTGGAATTGGACGATTTATTCGGAGAGAAAGTTTGAAACAGAATCAATAATTAACTTGCGCATCGTACAGATAGTTTTATGAGACTTCCATGATACATCAATGAGACTTCTCGGCTCAAAAACCGAGAAGTCTCATTTCTAATATCTTATTACATATCAAGTGTTTAAATCACATTTCCCAAGCAAAAATGAGACTTTGATACTTTTTTCGAGAAAAAAAACTTTTTCACGTAGGCAATCGATGCCTATAAAACTTGAAGATTATTCGATGATGATACCGCCATTAGGCTGAATTACCACCTTTGCCTTGCCATCCTTGCCAACCTTCAAAGTCTTCTTGACAGAAGTGAAGGACTTCTCGCCCTTCTTCTTTGGCTGGTCGGTGATATAAGTAACGGTCTTACCAGCAAACATCGGCAAATCCAAGGTCAGGGCAAGAGGCTTGTCTGTAGCATTCAGACCACCTACAAACCATCTGCCGGCTGTAAGTGCTGCACCTGAACCATTCTCTACACTCGACTTGCGAGCCACCACCGCATACTTGGTAGGATAACCGGCAATAAACTTGGTATCCTCCCAGGCTGTAGGAACATTCTTGAGCCAATCCAACTCCCACTGTGGTACATCCTGCAAATTGTTAGGATAGAGACAGATGCAGTTTACGCTGCTTTGGTTGGTAATGGCTGTAGCCATCTCAAACACATCGCTGGTATAACGCTGATGACGGCTCTTGTTATCCTTGGAGAGATACTTGTTCATCATCACACCACCCCAGTCGAAGCTGGCTACGGCATTTCTTGAGAACGGATGCATCGTCATCTCGAAGGCCTCCTTCTTGGCATGATAATCCGTGAAATATACATTCTCTGAAGCCAGGGCAGCCTCACTCGAAACATAGTTAGGATACATACGTTCCCAGCCACGAGGAAGGGTGCAGCCATGGAAGATGACCTCCAGACCATAATCGTTGGCATCGCTGAGGATATCCTCATAGAGTTTCATCGTCTCCTGCTTGTCGCCACCGAAGAAATCCACCTTGATGCCTACCACGCCAATCTTCTTCATCCAAGCCATCTCCTTCTTGCGGGCGATGGAATTGTTCATAATCTGACGAGGAGTCTGAGGAGCATCATTCTCGAAACCGTTGGAATTGTACCAGAGCATCAGGCTTACCTTCTTGCTCTTGGCATACTTACTCAACTCTTCGATGCGCTTTCTGCCAATCTGCTTGTCCCACCAGCCATCCACCAAGATGGCTTCATAACCCTGGGCAGCAGCAACATCCACCATCTTCACCTGGTCATCATAGTTAACAGAATTGTCCTGCCAGATGAGCCAGCTCCAGGTATAGCGCGATGGCTTGTAAGCCTGACTTGCCTCATACAATGGCTTCACCACATCGTAAGGGATGGTGGTCTCTACGACAGGAGCCAGCGAAGAACCTACGGTGATGGTGCGCCAAGGAGTCTCGCCCGGCAATGGGATACCGGCATATTCGGAACCGATGCCATTGTTCTCACCCTTCTGAGGGAAGGCGATGGTATAGCCCTTGCCCGGCTCGTAATCAGAAAGACGGCAGCCTGGATAAGCGCTTGAAACACCCGTCTCGCTGACCAGTACCCAACCGTCGTTGCCTACCTTGAAGAGGCAAGGGAAGGTATAGCCCACACCGAACTGTGACTTCACGTTCATCGGAGCATCCGGAGTATATTCCTCCTCATAAGATGGTTTGGTGCGCTCCCAACCGGTCATCGGAGTAATCTGAGGACAGAGGAAGGTAGTGGTCTTCTCCGGGAAATTGAATCCGCTCACCTCATTATATATAATCACCGACTTAGGATTATCCTTCTTAGGACGGCTCATCTCATACTTGTAGGCGATGTCGTTGTTGCTTACATGAAGATGGAGGGTCATGGAATCCTTCTTACTGTTGAGGAAACCGATGGTAGCATCCACCACATCCTTCTGGATGTCACTCTTCTTGATGCGGGTCAGCTTGTAGGAAAGCGGCTTCACTTCCCCACCCTTCAGGATGCCCATGGTGAGATCCTTAGAGAAATCACCGTAATTGGCAACCAGTCCGAGCGCTGATGTTCCCAGCATCTGCCTGCCATTGTAATCTACCGTGTAGGAAGCCTTGCCTCCCTCACAAGCAACATTCACCACCAATTTACCGTCTGGCGACTTCACTGTATAGTTGTTAGCCTGCATACCCAAAGCAGCAAGCAACAAAATACCAGCGATACTCATTTTTTGCTTCATATTATTTTCTTCTTAGGTTTGATTTATTTTAATGCCTGCAAAGATAAGCAAAATCTTGAAGAAAGAGGAGAAATAATCATTTAAAAATAGATATTTTTCGCTAATTTAAAGGGATTTAATGCCAAAAAGCCCCGACATCACGTCGAGGCTTTTGAGTTTTTGAATGTTTCAGCAGTTTGTGTTTTTATGTAGTTATGATTTGTATCTTTGAAAATCAGTTTTCTTTTCTGGTTGCAAAAGTACGCAAAAAACTGAAATGAATCAAAATTTAACGCATCTTTTTGCCGAAAAAAGACGTAAACGTTTTCAGATTTCAGCGCCAGAGTTTTCAGGTTTCTGCATTCAGACATGCCGATTCCTGCGTTCGCAAATACCGATTTCCGCCCCGTAACCTTGCGGTCCCTTTCATAAAAAAAACATAATTTTCACCTTATATATATAATAAGAGCATTTTTTTTATTATCTTTGCACCTATAATAATACGTACGTAAAGAATGAAAGAATTTGTAATATCAGAAGTCAAGGCGGAAACCGCTGTGCTGGTGGGTCTTATTACCAAGACACAGGACGAAGCCAAGACCAAGGAATATCTCGACGAGTTGGAATTTCTTGCAGATACCGCAGGCGCCGTCACCGTGAAGCGATTCACGCAGAAGGTGGTGTCGCCTAACCAGACCACCTACGTGGGTAAGGGTAAGCTGGAGGAAATCAAGCAATACATCAAGGAAGAGGAAGACAGAGAAGTAGGTATGGTGATCTTCGATGATGAACTCTCTGCCAAGCAAATCCGAAATATCGAACAGGAATTGCAGGTGAAGATTCTCGACCGTACTTCGCTCATTCTCGACATCTTCGCCATGCGTGCCCAGACTGCAGCTGCCAAGACGCAGGTAGAGCTGGCACAATACCGATACATGCTGCCAAGACTGCAGCGACTCTGGACTCACCTGGAGCGCCAGGGTGGTGGTTCAGGTTCCGGTGGCGGAAAGGGATCGGTAGGTCTGCGCGGACCGGGTGAGACCCAGCTCGAGATGGACCGCCGTATCATCCTCGGCAGAATGAGCCTGCTCAAGGAGCGACTCGCAGAAATAGACAAGCAGAAGACTACCCAGCGCAAGAACCGCGGAAGAATGATCCGAGTGGCTCTCGTAGGCTATACCAACGTGGGAAAATCCACCATTATGAACCTGCTCAGCAAGAGCGAGGTGTTTGCAGAGAACAAGCTCTTTGCTACCCTCGACACCACCGTGAGAAAGGTGGTGGTAGATAACCTGCCATTCCTCCTTGCCGACACCGTAGGATTCATCCGCAAGCTGCCTACCGACCTGGTGGATTCCTTCAAGAGCACCCTGGATGAAACCCGTGAGGCAGACCTCCTGCTGCACGTGGTGGATATCTCTCACCCAGACTTCGAGGAGCAGATCCAGGTAGTGGAAAAGACCCTGGAGGAGATAGGATGCTCCGACAAGCCTTCGATGATCATCTTCAACAAGATAGACAACTACTCCTGGGTGGAGAAGGAGGAAGACGACCTCACTCCGATGGAGAAGGAGAACATCCCGCTGGAAGATCTCAAGAAAACCTGGATGGCAAAGCTCAACGACGACTGTCTCTTCATCTCCGCCAAGAACAAGGAGAACATCGACGAGTTCCGGGAGGTGCTATATAAAAAGGTAAGAGAACTGCACGTACAGAAGTATCCATACAATGACTTCCTGTACCAGGATTACGAATAATTCCCTAAAAACATATCAACAATGAATGACTACAGACCTCTGACCTCCGAGGAAATCGAGGTACTCAAGAGCAACGACTGCTGGGCTGAAGACTGGACTTCAATCAATGTTTCAGAAGACTTCAAGCCCAACTACATGCATCGCGTGATGCTCTATGGCGAGGTAAACATCGGCTCCTTCAACAAGAATGTAGAGGTGAGCCAAGGCTTCGTAAAGCATTCCGGCATCAACAATGCCACTCTGAGAAACGTAACCATCGGAGACGACTGTCTCATCGAGAACGTGGGCAACTTCATCAACAACTACACCATTGGTGATGACTGCTACATCTCCAACATCTCTACGATGGAAACCACCGAGGGAGCAACCTTCGGTGAGGGTAACCTGGTGAGCGTACTCAACGAGGTGGGCGAAGGAAACGTGATTCTCTTCTCCGACCTCAACAGTCAGCTGGCTGCCTTCATGGTGAAGCATTTCTCCGACAAGGAACTGAAGGAGAACATCCGACAGCTCATCAAGACCGACATTGAGAACAAGGCGCCGGAAAGAGGACAGATAGGCAGCAACGTGAAGATTGTGAACACCAAGGAGATTACCAACTGCGTAATCAACGACCTCTGCGAGGTAAACGGTGCTTCACGACTCAGCGACTGTACGCTGCTCGGTTCGGTTCACGGAAACGTATATATCGGTACGGGAGTCATCATCGAGAACTCCATCATCGCCGAGGGTTCCAGCGTCATCAACAGCGTGAAGATACAGGACTGCTTCGTAGGCGAAGCCTGCCAGCTGAGCAACGGTTTCACAGCCTCAGCCTCCGTATTCTTTGCCAACAGCTATATGAGCAACGGTGAGGCGTGCGCCGCCTTCTGTGGTCCATTCACTGCATCGCACCATAAGAGCAGTCTGCTTATCGGCGGAATGTTCTCATTCTATAATGCCGGTTCAGCCACCAACTTCAGCAACCATGCCTACAAGATGGGACCTATGCACTGGGGAACCCTGGAGCGTGGTTCGAAGACAGCCAGTGGTGCCTACCTGCTGATGCCAGCCACCCTGGGTTCGTTCTCAGTATGCTTCGGCAAGTTGATGCACCACCCTAACACTCGCAACCTGCCATTCGCCTATCTGATAGCCGATGGCGACAAGATGTTCCTCATCCCAGGCAGGAACATCACCACCGTGGGTCTGTACCGCGACATCAAGAAGTGGCCGAAACGAGATCTCCGTGCTCCTGAAAACCGCAAGAGCATTGTCAACTTCGACTGGCTCTCTCCTTTCTCCGTGGGCGAAATCCTGAAGGGCAAGAAGATCCTGGAGAGTCTCCGCGAGGTAACGGGCGACAATGTATCGCAGTATCTCTATCACGAATACATCATCCCTGCCACATCGCTCCACAAGGGCATCAAATACTACGACATCGCCCTGAGAATCTATATGGGTGCCGTGCTGAAGCGAGTGCTGAAAAGGGATCCAGCCATCACCCCTCCATCCACCCAGACAGGCGTGGGCGACTGGGATGACCTCTCAGGACTCCTGCTTCCGGTAAGCGAGGAAGACCGCATCATCGCCGACCTGAAGGATGGCACCATAGAAACCATCCAGGAGCTCATCAGCCGCTTCGAGGAGATTGATGCCAACTATCGCGAATATCAGTGGGCATGGACCTACAAGATGATCTGCGACTACTACCACATCTCCGAGATTACCCTGGAGGATGCCAACCGCATCCACGAGGACTACATCAAGGCACGCCGTTCCTGGATTGCGGAAATCAAGAAGGATGCCGAGAAGGAGTATGCCATGGGCGATGTGGAGGAAGAGGTTTACAGAAACTTCGTCAACAGTCTGGACCAGGAAGTGGATTACGAGAATTAATTCATAATGAAGAATTAACAATTTATAATTAGAAATGAAGATTAAGCATGTTTTGCTGGCAGCTGTTCTGATGGGCAGCATCAGCGCCACAGCTAAGGATTATCATTACACCACCATACCAGGTGATGCCATGAAAACCCGCATCTACACCCTCGACAACGGTCTGACGGTGTACATGTCAGTTAACAAGGAAAAGCCTCGTCTGCAGGCTAATATCGCCGTCAAGACAGGTTCCAGAAACGACCCTGCCGAGACAACCGGTCTTGCCCACTATCTGGAGCACCTGATGTTCAAGGGAACCCAGAAGTTCGGCACCATCGACCACGCCAAGGAGAAGCCTTATCTCGACGAAATCACACGCCGATATGAGAGCTACCGCAAGCTGACCGACCCTGCACAGCGCAAGCAGGCTTACCACGAAATCGATTCGGTTTCGCAGCTGGCTGCCAAATACAACATCCCGAACGAGTACGACAAGCTGATGTCGAGCATCGGAAGCCAGGGCACCAACGCCTATACTTCCAACGACGTGACCTGCTATGTGGAGAACATCCCGAACAACGAGATTGAGAACTGGGCAAAGGTACAGAGCGACCGATTCCAAAACATGGTGATCCGCGGTTTCCATACCGAGCTGGAGGCTGTATACGAGGAGAAGAACATCTCTATGGCTAGCGACAACGACAAGGAGTTTGCTGCCCTCTGGAAGCTTCTCACCCCTACCCATCCTTACGGTACCCAGACCACCATCGGTGAGCAGGAACATCTCAAGAACCCTAGCATCATCAACATCCAGAACTACTTCCACCGCTACTATGTACCTAACAATGTGGCTATCTGTCTGGCAGGTGATTTCGACCCAGACCAGACCATTGCCATCATCGACAAATACTTCGGTTCATGGAAGAAGAGCGACAACCTCACCCGTCCTGAGTTCAGCCTGCAGCCGGACATTACTGCCGTCAAGGATACTGCCGTAGTGGGCAAGGAAGCTGAAAACGTGATGCTCGCCTGGAAATTCAAGGGCGCCAACGACAAGGAGAGCGATGTGCTCGATGTCATCGAAGACATGCTTTCCAACGGTAAGGCTGGACTGATGGAGGTTGACCTGGAGCAGCAGATGAAGCTGGCTTCTGCCGGAGCCTTCGTCTACGGTCTGCACGACTATTCTGCCTTCATCCTTGCCGGTAATCCTAACAAGGGTCAGAAGCTGGAAGAAGTACGCAGCCTCATGCTCCAGGAGATGGCGAAGCTGCGCCGTGGAGAATTCGACAACGACCTCCTGCCTTCGGTCATCGCCAACAAGAAGCTGAACTTCTACAGAGGTCTCGACAGCAACGACAACCGTGCCAGCATCATGGTAGATGCCTTCATCAACGACGAGAAATGGGAAGACGTAGCCGGCAAGCTGGAGCGTCAGAGCAAGCTGACCAAGCAGGACATCGTGGATTTCGCCAACAAATATCTGCGCGACGACAACTTCATCTGCGTCTACAAGCAAATGGGCGAGGATACTACCCTGAAGAAGATTGAGAAGCCTGCCATCACTCCTATTCCGGCAAACCGCGAGTATGAGAGTGCTTTCGTCAAGGAAATCAAGAACGCCCAGGTGCCTGAAATCCAGCCTCAGTTCCTCGATTTCAAGAAGGATCTTACCGTAGGCAAGACCAGCAGGAAGCTGCCTCTCGTATACAAGCAGAACACCCAGGACGACCTCTTCAACCTCGTATTCCGCTACGAGTTCGGCGATGAGGATGATATCCGCTACAGCTATGCAGCCCAGTATCTCGACTATATCGGAACCGACAAGAAGAGCGTTTCTGCCATCAAGCAGGCTTTCTACAAGCTGGCTTGCAACTTCAGCATCGCCCAGGGTTCCAAGACTCTGCAGATCAGCCTCAACGGTCTGAACGAGAACCTTCCTGCAGCTCTCCGGCTGACGGAGGAAATCCTGCACCATGCCAAGGCAGACAAGACCTCATGGAACCAGTTCATCGACCTCATCGAGAAGCAACAGCAGGATGCCAAGACCAACCAGATGTCAAACTTCAGCTATCTCTGGGACTACAGCACCTACGGTGCCTACAACCCAACCCGCAACGCCATCAAGACCGCCGACCTGCGCAAGATGGATCCTCAGGAGCTCGTCAATCTTCTGGGTGGACTGAACAACATCGAGCATACCGTGGCTTACTACGGTCCTTACAGCGAGAAGCAGCTCAACGCCCTGCTCGCCAAGGAGCACAAGACAGCCAAGAAGCTTGCTGCCGTTCCTGAGGGCAAGGAGTACAAGATGGAAGAAATCAAGCAGAACGAGATTTATATCGCTCCTTACGATGCCAAGAACATCTATCTGCGTTCTTACCAGAACACCGGAAAGAAGAGCGATGTGAAGGACGGTGCCCTGATTTCTCTCTTCAATGAGTATTATGGTGGCGGCATGAATACCATCGTCTTCCAGGAGCTTCGTGAGACCCGCGGTCTGGCTTACAATGCCGGTGCAGCCTACTACACTCCAGTTCGCAAGGACGAGAAGGATTACTTCATGCGTCACATCATCACCCAGAATGACAAGATGATGGACTGCATCCACGTCTTCGATGAGATTACCGACAATCTCCCTCAAAACGAGGCTTCCTTCAATCTTGCCAAGCAGAACCTGATGAAGTCTATCCAGAGCCGTCGCGTTACCAAGGCTGGCGTCATCAACGCATACTTCAATGCCAAGCTGATGGGTATCGACTATGATGTAACCAAGCTCTATTACGAGCAGCTCCCTTCACTCACCCTGCAGGACATCACGAACTTCGAGAAGCAGAATATCGTAGGCAAGCCATACCGCATGGTGATCCTCGGTGATGAGAAGAATCTCGATATGAAGAGCCTGGAGAAGATTGCGCCAATCAAGCGTCTCTCTCAAGAGGAAATCTTCGGCTATTAAATAGGAAAAAGAATATATTGAATATTTCAACAGTTTAAAATAACAAAAAAACATTATGGCAAAAACTCCAGATTTTAAGTATGCTCCAATGTTCCAGATTGGAGAGGACAAGACAGAGTATCGCCTTATCTCTAAGGAAGGCGTAAGCACAGCAGAGTTCGAGGGTAAGACTATCCTCAAGGTTTCTAAGGAAGCTCTTACTTTGCTGGCACAGCAGGGTTTCCACGACGTAGAGTTCAAACTCCGTCGTGAGCACAATCTCCAGGTAGCTAAGATTCTCAGCGACCCAGAGGCTTCAGAGAACGACAAGTACGTAGCTCTCCAGTTCCTTCGCAATGCAGAGACTGCCGTTAAGGGCATCCTCCCATTCTGCCAGGATACAGGTACAGCTATCATCCACGGTGAGAAGGGTCAGCGTGTATGGACCGACTTCGAGGATGAAGAGGCTTTGAGCCTGGGTGTATATAACACCTTTACACAGGACAACCTCCGCTATTCTCAGAACGCTCCTCTCAACATGTATGATGAGGTGAACACCCGTTGCAACCTTCCTGCTCAGATTGACATCGAGGCTACAGAGGGCGACGAGTACCGCTTCGTAATGGTAGCCAAGGGTGGTGGCTCTGCCAACAAGACTTACTTCTACCCTATGACCAAGGCTACTATCCAGAATGAGGGTACACTGCTCCCATTCCTCGTAGAGAAGATGAAGAGCCTGGGTACAGCTGCATGTCCTCCTTACCACATCGCCTTCGTTATCGGCGGTACTTCTGCTGAGAAGAACCTCCTTACCGTGAAGCTGGCTTCTATCAAGTACTATGATGAGTTGCCTACAACAGGTGATGAGACTGGCCGTGCCTTCCGTGATATCGACTTGGAGAACAAGCTCCTCGAAGAGGCTCACAAGATTGGCTTGGGTGCACAGTTCGGCGGTAAGTATCTGGCTCACGATATCCGTGTCATCCGTCTGCCTCGTCACGGCGCAAGCTGCCCTATCGGTATGGGTGTAAGCTGCTCTGCCGACCGTAACATCAAGGCTAAGATCAACAAGGACGGTATCTGGTTGGAGAAGATGGATGAGAACCCAACAGAGCTGATTCCTGAGGAGCTCCGCAACCCAGGTGAGGGTACCAAGGGTATCGAGATTGACCTCGACAAGGGTATCGATGCAGTACGTGCCGAGTTGAGCAAGTATCCTGTAAGCACCCGTGTAAACCTGAAGGGTACCATCATCGTGGCTCGTGACATCGCTCATGCCAAGCTCAAGGCTCGCTTGGATGCTGGTGAGGAGATGCCAGAGTACTTCAAGAACCACCCAATCCTCTATGCAGGACCAGCCAAGACTCCAGAGGGCTATCCATGTGGCTCTATGGGACCTACCACAGCCAACCGTATGGACCCATACGTAGATGAGTTCCAGGATCACGGCGCCAGCCTGGTAATGATTGCCAAGGGTAACCGTGGTGATGTTGTTACAGAGGCTTGCAAGAAGCACGGTGGTTTCTACCTCGGTACTATCGGTGGTGTAGCTGCTGTTCTCTCTCAGAGTTCTATCAAGAGCATCGAGTGCGTAGAGTACCCAGAGCTCGGTATGGAGGCTATCTGGAAGATTACCGTAGAGGACTTCCCTGCATTCATCCTCGTAGATGACAAGGGCAACGACTTCTTCAAGCAGTTGAAGCCTTGGACTCCTTGCAAGGAATGCCAGAAGTAATGACGCAGACATTATCATATAAAAAAAGCTCAGGGCCATCAGCCTTGAGCTTTTTTCTTTATCTGTATTTCTTTTAAAGAACCTTTTACCTTTTTACTTTTTTACCTTTAAATTATTCTTCACTGATAAACTGCTTTTTCATAATTCCATGTTTTCCTAAAAAAAAAAGAGCTGCTATCTACTCTTCACAAGCAGATAGCAGCTAATCAATCAACATTAAACCTATATATCAACTATTCACTAAAAACCAACAATTCAAAACTAATACTTACTGACCAAATGGGGAGCCTTACAATGTATATTCCTCAGGAATCTGAGGCATTGCACCATTCTGGGTACAAACGTATGCACTTACCTTAACGGCAAGCTCGTGTGCCTCCTGGATGCTCTTACCCTTCAGAATGCTGGCACAGAAAGTACCGGTGAAGCTATCGCCAGCACCTACGGTATCAGCCACCTCAACCTTTGGAGTCTCCTGGAATGACTTCACACCCGGAGCGAAGACATAGCTGCCATTCACACCGCAGGTCAATACGAGCATATCGAGATTGTACTTGCCGAGAATCAACCAGCACTTGTTCTCGATGTCCAAACCAGGATAACCAAAGAGGCGACCGATGGTAATCAACTCCTCATCGTTGATCTTCAAAACATTGCAGCGCTTCAAGCTCTCGGTAATCACCTCAGGAGTATAGAAGTTCTGACGGAGATTGATGTCGAAAATCTTCAAGCAATCTTCTGGAGTATGATCAAGGAACTGATAGATGGTCTTGCGGCTAACCTCACTGCGCTGAGCCAGAGAGCCCCAGCAAACAGCACCGGCATTGGCAGCAATTTCCTTGATATCATCAGTGAAAGGGATATTGTCCCAAGCCACGCCCTGCTTGATATCGTATGTAGGAACCCCCTCCTTGTCGAGCTGCACCTGAACAGTACCTGTAGGGAATTCTACCTCAGGCATCACATACTTGAGCTTCTTCTCATCGAGCAGGCGGAGAGCTGTTTCGCCCAGAACATCCTTGCCCACAGCACTGACGGCTACAGAATGCAGACCATGCTGACCAGCGTGGTAAGCGAAGTTGGCAGGAGCACCGCCGAGTTGAGAACCAGAAGGGAGAACGTCAAAGAGAATCTCACCCAAACCTACACAATATTTTGTATCTAAATTCTTTGTTTCCATAATTACACCTTATTATATATACGTTATAAACGATAGTGAACGTTTTTTATTATGCTTGCAATGATAACTTGCAGATGATAACCTGCGGATTATAACTTGCGGATATAAGTGAAGAGATAAACTACACCTACTGCCATGACTGCCACGGCACCTACCTGACCGAATGTATCGCTGGCGAATCCCATGAACAATGGGAAGATGGTACCACCAAAGAGTCCCATGATCATCAATCCACTCACCTCATTCTTCTTATCAGGCAAAGCAAGCAACGCCTGAGAGAAAATCATGGAGAAGACGTTAGAGTTGCCGTATCCCACGAGGGCGATAGCGATATAGAGCATCGTCTTGCTCTCTCCTATCCACATGCCAATCATACTCAGAGCCATCATCACTACGCTGATAACGAAGAATGTGCGGGTCTTCATCATGCGGAGGAAGGCTGTACCGGTGAAACATCCGATGGTACGGAAAATAAAGTAGAGCGATGTAGCGAAGGCTGCCTCGTTCAGCGTCCATCCCAAGCGCTCCATCAGAATCTTAGGAGCAGTAGTGTTGGTACCTACATCGATGCCCACATGGCACATGATACCGATGAAGGAAAGCAGCACGATAGGTTTGCCGAGCAACTTGAAGCACTCACCAAAACCGGAAGCCTTACCCTCGTTCTTCTCTTCTTCGATAGGCGTACCAGCCAGGAAGAAGGTGGCTGCGATTCCGATAATCATATAGATTGGGAAGAGAACTCTCCAGCCCAAACCGAAGGTTGGAATGCTTGCCATGGCGCCCCACATAGCGATGTATGGAGCCAGGAAGGAAGCAATGGCCTTGACAAACTGCCCGAAGGTCAATGTGGATGCCAGGTTCTTACCTGATGTTACCACAGAAACCAGCGGGTTCAGGGAGGTCTGCATCAAGGCATTTCCGATGCCGAGCAAGGAGAATGACACGAGCATCATTTCGAAGTTTTCGCCAAAGATGGGCAAAAGGAGTGAGATAACGGTAACGAGCAAAGACAGGAGTACTGTCTTCTTTCTACCTATCTTATTCATCAGGATTCCCGTAGGAACCGAGAAGATGAGAAACCAGAAGAATACCAGCGATGGGAACAGATTGGCTGTTGCATCATTGAGGTTGAGATCTTCCTTTACGTAGTTGGAGGCGATGCCTACCAAATCTACAAATCCCATGGCGAAGAAACAGAGCATCACCGGGATGATTGATAACTTTGATGATTTATTCATAATTGTTAGCGTTATTGTTTCTATTTTGCTGCTGCAAAAGTAGCGATAAACGATATAATATATCATAAAATATCGTTCATCGGCTACCATTTTTGTTGCATTGTTACATCATTAACACGCTAAGAAACAATAGTGTTATAGATTCAGTTCTTAACAGATGAAGTTACTTGATGTCGTAAATCTGATACTTACCCTTTCCCTTTACAGTAACCTTGTTGTAAGACTTGCTTGGGAACACGAGATTGGTCATGGACATCTTGCCGTCAGCATCCAGAGCCTCGATGCTGCTCTTGTCGATGAAGATGCGCAGCTGGCTGATCTTGCCGTAGGTTGGAGCCTTGGTGACTGCAGCGAAGTCCTTGCTGAAATCCATCTTACCGCTCTTGGTTCTATCCATTGAGAAAGTCTCTGCCTTGGCATCGTAGTTCATCACTACCTTCTCGCCCTTGTCGTTGCTCAAAGTGATAGTAGCATTTCCCTTCAGATTCACAACCATCTCGCAAGATTCTGTAAGTTTCTTGCCTGCCTTCTTGCTTCTTGCTGCTGTCATCTCTGGAGAAGGAACCACGCTGCAATAAGTTTCACCCTTATACTCGAAGAGACCTAAGTCGCGAGGAATAGAGTTGCCCGAACGATACTGCTGGGTAGGAACCTGGTTGGCATACTGCCAGTTGCTCATCCAGGCGATAGCCACACGGCGACCTTCTGGTGCGTTATCAAAAGTAACTGTAGCGTAATGATCCTTTCCGTAATCCATCCACTTGGTAACCTCAGGCTTACTGTCGCAAGTAAACTTATGACCGTCGAAATCACCTATGAAATACTGGGTAGCAGAACCTCCGGAAGGTCCACCAGGATTGATGTTGCAGATAAGCATCCACTTCTCCTTACCGGTGCCACGAACCTTCATCTTCATCAAGTCTGGGCATTCCCAGACACCGCCATGGTTGCCATACTTCTCACCAAAAGAGCTTTCGTATTTCCAGTCCTTCAAGTTATCTGAAGAATAGATTTCCATGTGCTGACCGGCAGCCAGAATCATATTCCACTTCTTGATGTCCTCGTTCCAGAACATGTGTGGGTCACGGAAGTCTGGTACAGTACTGGTGATAATAGGATTTCCCTCGTATTTTATAAAGGTCTTGCCGTTATCTGTACTGTAAGCCATGCTCTGGGTCTGGTTTTCTGCAGCAGAAGTATAAAGTGCAACCACAGCATCCTTTCCGAAACCCGAGGTATTGTTCTTGTCAACCACGGCAGAACCACTGAAGATAGTACCTACAGCATCAGGCTGTATAGGAGTACCCTGGAACTTCCAGTGAATCAAGTCGGTGGAAGTAGAATGTCCCCAGGTCATATTCTCCCACTGTGATCCGTAAGGATTATACTGGAAATAGAGATTCCATACGCCATCCTTATAGAACATACCATTAGGGTCGTTCATCCATCCGTAAGCAGGAGTGTGATGGAAATCCTGACGATACTGCTCGCGATTCTTCATATTGAAAGTATCAGAGAACTTCATCTCCTTCCAGCAAGTGAGGGCATTCAGTCCTTCCTTGTTATAATCGCCATTGACATGGATATCGAGAGCCAGGCCTTTCAAGCCAGCAAACTCATCCATATAAAGAGGTACGAAATAATCTACGTGGTCTTTAGCCAACTTCACATTGAAGGCTTTCACCTGCTTGTTGTCAGCAATCACCTTAATATTGGCTATCTCCGCACTCTCCTGCACAGGGAGCAAGAGACACTTCTGGTTCTGACTTTCCTGGCTGATGCGATAGAGACAATGGTTATTGCTCAAGAAGGAAGCCTGCTGGGCATAACTGGCGGTGAAACCGCAAAGTGCGACAAGCGCTGAAACAAAAATTTTCTTCATTGTCAAATTATTAATTGAGTACATTTAAAGAAACATCTAATGATTAAAAAATGCCGGTGAGCCATTACTCGTATCCCTTGTTCTGTTTATAAAGACCAGGAATGTAATACAGCTGGTTATATGGAACCGGATAGAACTCGTTCTTGCCCGGTGTGAACTTGGCATCCTTCAAGTATTGAGCGTATGTTTGCTCTCCATACTGATCTTTCTTCTCAGATTCGAAATACTTGTTCAGTGTCTCAGAAGCAATGCCCCAGCGGCGCAAGTCGAAGAAACGGCCGTTCTCCATAGCCATTTCCAGACGACGCTCCCAGCGAAGGCACTTTCTTGCCGTCTCCTTATCCTGGAAATATGACTCCGGATAGAGGGCTATATCACATTGATCTTTGGCATATTCAATATGCTTATCCACAGAATTCTTGGCTCTCTGACGGATATCGTTGATGATGGTACGAGCCTCAGCCAGACGGTCCAACTCTATCAAAGCCTCAGCACGCATCAGCATAATGTCGCTATAACGGAGCACATAGTCGTTCATCGCAAACGCCTGCCAAGAACCATTGAAAGTTTCACCCTTAGAACGCTGTGGCACTTCCTTCAGAGAAGTATAGTAACCGTAAACGTTTGGTGTACGAGAGTTGGCCTTAGTCATCGTGTATTCTGACTCATATTTATATGGGAAGGTAGGCATTCCTACTGTATGGAACAAACGTGGATCCCATTTCTGACTGTTAGGCTCACCGTTTACAGGATAATCACAAGTCTTGTTGTAATCATCAAACTCAGGAAGTCCGTTCTTGGTCTTGAAGGCATTCACCAGGTTCTGTGAAGGCTTGTGGAAATCCCATCCGCAAGACCAAATACCCCAACAGCCATTCAGCATATTAGACCAGTTGGCACGTCCGAAGGTGGTATGGTCCTCGCTATAGTCGGAAGTCTGGACTGCAAAAACTGACTCCTTGTTGTTCTTATAGTCAGGCAGGAAGATGTCGCCGAAGTCTGCCATGTAACCATAGTCTGAATTCTTCACCACATCAGTATAGTCGATAACCTTCTGCATATACTCCTTATTAATATGGTCAACACCATCGGTTGCCTCATAGCCATCACCCCAGGCAATGGTAAGATAACACTTAGCCAGATAACCTGCGGCTGCAATCTTGTTGACACGACCGCCATCCTTCTGCTTAGCAGGAAGGACATCGTATGCAGTCTGGAAGTCAGCTATCACCTTCTGCCACAATTCCTCGTAAGTAAACTGAGTGTTTGATGTGCTCTCTGTGGTTTTATCCTCATAAACCTTCTCGTCTATCCAAGGTATCTGACGATACATGGTAAGTAACTTGAAATAGAAATGAGCACGGAGAAAGCGAACCTCAGCCTCACGCTGCTTGGTTACCTCAGCACCCAGTGTGCTCTCACCATTCTGCTGCAAAGAAACCAAGGCACGGTTGCAACGGGAAACGGCACAATAGAGACGATACCATAACTCGTCGAGTTCGCCCTTAGTAGAGGTTAAGGTACTCCAGATCTCCACATCGTGATAACCGGTGTCACCGGTGCCACCGCCACCCTTCAAGCAATCGTCTGAAGAAAGGTCACCATATGGCCAAAGGTTGAATGGGTAAGAGTACCAACAGTCGCCCAACATCGCATAGGCACTGTTTACCATCTTGTCTGGCTCGCTGAAAGCCTTGTCTTCATCAACCACAGCTGTTGGCTTGTAATCCAGGAAATCATCACAACTGGTGAATGTTCCTACCAGTGCTGCTGCAAGCACCATTGTATATAACTTTTTCATTTTGAAATTCTCTTTAAAATATGAAACATTTTAGAAACCTACCTGAAGTCCGAATGATACGGATGTTGAAAGTGGATAGTTCCAGTTTGGATTCTCTGGGTCTGAACAGGTCAGGCTATTGCTCTTGATGGTCAAAAGATTCTGACCTGAGAGATAGACACGGGCACTGGTCATCTTCAACTTAGAGAGGATGCTGCTTGGGATAGTGTAACCCACCTGCAAGGTACGCAACTTCAAGTAAGATCCATTCTCAACGAAGTAAGTAGAAGCACGACCTTCATCAGCTGTATTCATGGTGCTCAAGCGTGGGATGGAAGAACCAGTGTTGTTGGTATTCCAAGCATCGAGCAAACGGGTTCCCTTGTTAGAACCACCATCAGTAATAGCCCAGAAGTCAGTTTGGAACTTTTGGTTGTTATACACATCCTGGTCATAGACACCCTGCCAGAACATACAGAAATCAAAGCCCTTGTAGTTGAGAGCAATATTCAAACCATAGGAGAAGGCTGGCACAGGGTCGAAAATCCAAGTCTGGTCATCTGAAGTAATTCCATTTTTACCATCTAAGTCCTTGTATTTCAATCCACCAACACGTGCGTTTGGCTGTCCAGACTTATCTACTTCTTCCTGATTCTGGAAAATTCCATCGGCTACATAACCTACGATAGAACCATAAGACTTGCCACTCTGCACCAGGTTTTCCGTAGATGTGTGAGCGTAAGCACCTGTTGTTGTTGCTGGCAAATAAGTAACCTTGTTGCGGAAGAAATCCAGATTGCCGTTCACGTCGATGCCAAGTCCATTAGCCAAGGTCTTGCGATAGCCCACGGTGAACTCCATACCCCAGTTGCGGAGCGAAGGACCATTCTGCCATGAATTTCCACCTTCACCAGTTGCACCCAGATAAGCAGGATTAATCAACATATCCTTTACATTCTTAATATAGGCATCCACTGTACCATAGAGGGTGTTGCCAAACAGGGTGTAATCCAAACCTACGTTATACTGGGTAGCAGCCTCCCATTTCAAGTTAGGGTTAGCCAACTGTGTGGCACGATAGCCAGAAGGGAAGGTACCTGAACCTTGCAGGAAGAGGTCGTAAGCAGTAGAGGTTACACGGTCTAGTCCGTAATCCACTACATAAAGACCAAACTGTGCATTGTTGTCGATAGCCTGGTTACCTGTCTGACCCCAAGAGAGTCGCAACTTGGCATCATCCAACCAATCCTTCTTCAGGAGATTAGAAAATCTGAAGCCGAGAGATGCAGCAGGGAAAGTACCCCAGCGATGTGCCTTACCGAAACGTGATGAACCATCATGACGGATAGTGAAGGAAGCCAAGAGGAGATCATCCCAGTTGTAGTTCACCTTTCCAAAGAAAGAAGCCAGGCGATAGCCTACCTTCGCACCCGAGTTACGCATCGTTCCTGTTGCAGCATTTGGCCACATATAATCTTTATCTTCCAGCGCATAGCCTTCTGAATAGGCAGAGAAATCGATAACCGACTGCTTGGAAAATTCCATACCACCGAGTACATCGATGTTGTGCTTGCCAATCTGGGCAACGTACTGGGCTGTGTTAGACCATGTCCAGTTAGTCTCATTGTTATTCGAGAGCGTTGTCTTGGCGATGTCATTGTTGACAATATCAGAGTGATAAGTATTCGTCATCGCATTGATAAACGATGTTTTGAAATCCAAACCGAAGTTAGAACGCAGGGTCAATCCCTTGACAGGCTTCAATTCTACGAAAGCATTACCGAAGATGCGCCAGTAGTCGAGGTGGTTGTTGCGGTTCTGATACTGCTCACGACAAGGGTTCTGACGGTCGGCCATACTACCCACAGGACCTGCGAAAGTCTTGCCATCTTCTTCGTAAACCGGAACGATGGAAGGCATCTTCAAGGCATTCTCCATCGGATGGCAATCTACCTGAGAGGTATAAGTCAATGTTACATTCTCACCTACGGTTACAATCTTGTTTAAATTCCAAGAGGTGTTCAAACGAGCTGAGATATTCTCGAAGTCGGTATATTTCAAGACGCCTTCATTGTTCTTGTATCCCAAGGAGAACATAGCGCTATGCTTGTCATTGGCATGAGATACAGAGAGGTCGTAGTTCTGCGAGAAACCTGTGCGAGAGATTTCATCGAGCCAGTCGGTATCTGAGAACCGCATGGTCTTCTTGGCATTGATGTAGCCATCATATCGACCATTGATAGTATAGTTCTGATACTGGTTGGTAGCAGGATTCCAAACAGTGATAGGAGATCCAGAGGCCGCATTCAAGTCGATGCCGTAGTTGGCAGCATAAGCCACAGG
Organism: Prevotella sp. TF12-30; assembly: GCF_003436715.1. Taxonomy (NCBI): domain Bacteria; kingdom Pseudomonadati; phylum Bacteroidota; class Bacteroidia; order Bacteroidales; family Prevotellaceae; genus Prevotella; species Prevotella sp. TF12-30. The sequence goes on from NZ_QSQJ01000001.1 coordinate 287,133, forward strand.
ATCGAGTCCATCGTTCAGGGCTGCCTGAGCCATCGCAGTAGCATACTGGCTGGAGTTCATCAGCTTCATCTTCGACTGGTTGGAATAGAACTGTGCAGTTAGGTTGGCAGAGAAGTCAACAGCAACCTTGCTACCTTTCTTTCCTTTCTTGGTGGTGATGATGATGACACCATTCGATGCACGTGAACCATAGATAGAAGCCGAAGCGGCATCCTTCAAAACCTGCATACTCTCGATATCATTTGTATTGAGGGTATTCAATGCCATATTGGTAGGCACACCATCTATGATATAAAGAGGGTCCTGAGAAGAGTTGAAAGAACCGATACCACGAATACGCACGGTTCCTGAACCAATAGGAGAACCATCGGTAGTGACGGTCATACCAGGAACACGACCCTGCAAAGCACGCATCGGGTCTGTCTCTGAACTTGTCTTCAGGTTCTTGGTTGAAACCACAGCCACGGAACCGGTCAAGTCAGCCTTCTTCTGAGTGGTATAACCTGTTACAACTACTTCCTGCAAGTCGTTGGCATCTTCCTGAAGTGTTACCTCCATATTGTCTGAAGCCTTTACTTCTTGCGTCTTATATCCAATATAAGATATAACAAGTGTGGAACCAGGAGCACATTCTACATGGAAGTTACCATCAAAGTCGGTAACAGTACCAGTCTTTGTGCCTTTCACCATAACAGATGCACCAATGACTGTCTCACCGGTAGCATCCTTTACGATGCCATTTACATTTACCTGTTGTGCACTAGCTACGGTGCAAACAGCACAGAGCGCAGAGCTCATTAGTAATCTTGAAAGATTGTTCATACTATTATAACATTTTAAGTTTCAAAAATTGTGATTGCTTGATTTCTGTCGCAAAATTAGGGAAAAGACTGTTATATAAATAGAAAAAATCGTTCCTGCAACAATAATTATGTTACATGAAACGATTTTCTTATCTTTTGCTAAGATTTTAAAGTACTTATTTTAAAGGAGTTAGAAAACTATTTTCTTTTAGATAACTGTTTATTTCTGAAATCGGTAGGAAGAACGCCAAACTGCTTTCTGAAGCATGAAGAGAAATAGCCCGGTAACGCAAAGCCTACTTCTGCCGAGACTTCAGCTACAGTCTTATCAGTCTGCATCAGGAGCGTATAGGCTCTCTGCAGACGCATCTCTTTCAGGAGCTCGACAGGCGTTTTTCCTGTCATAGCCTTCACCTTGCGATAGAGCTGTACTTTACTCAACTGCATCTCGGCTCCCAAATCATCCATCTTCATATCAGCATTGCCCATATTCTCAAGAATCTTCTTCTTGAAACGATCCATGAAATAACGATCACTCTCATCCAGGTGATTCAGTTCAGCAGCCCAGCCCTCCTTGTTCTCGATGAATCCACGAGCCACGGCTTTCTGTTTCTGCAGCTTCTTTCTATATACCTTATATATATAGAAGATGATAATGAGCAGAACTAGGACAATAACGACGGCAACAATAACCATCCATTTCTGGATGCGGGATACCTCTGAATAAGAATCAAGACTGTCAGAAATCTGATCCAGATTCTTCATCTTGACTTCCAAATCCTGATATTGTAGGGCGATGGCATCACAGTTTTCAGAGGTAGCAAGGAATGATTTCATCACATTATCCTTCTTATAGGGTTTACCCTGAAGGATATTCATCGCCAATTCCATAATCTTTTCGCCCTGGGTAGGATAGACATAAGAAGCAGCAAACTGTCCTCTCTTCACTCTATCCACTCCTTCCCATTCTCCAGGCAATCCATCAATGCCTACTATCAGCATCTGCTTATCAATGCCTCGTCTCTCTGCTTCCAGAAAGGCACCTATGGCTCCCAGGTCGCTATGTCCGAACACGCCATCCGCATGTCCGCCCTTATCCAGATATTGCTTCATTAACTCCTGGGCACGCTCCATCTTCCAGTTGCTTTCTAGGGTAACCACCTTGATTCCCGGATAATTCTTCATCACCTCGTGGAAACCACGATGGCGCTCAATGACAGGGGAAGCATCCTTCAAGCCCGTAATCTCAACAACGGTACCTTTTCCATCCAGTTTACTGGCCAGAAATCGGGCAACTTCCCTACCCGCTTCCACATTATCGCCACCGATGGAAGCTGTATAATGGGGTGTCTTTACCTTTCTGTCGAAGAGGATAACCGGGATATGCGCACGATAAGCTCGCTCGATGGCAGGTGTTACATCATTCACGTTATCAGGAGCCACCACGATTAAATCTACCTTCCTGGCTATCATACTGTCTATCTGGCGAGCCTGGCGTTGCCCGTCATTCTCTGCAGTAGTAAACAGCAAATCCACATTCTTATATTGATACTGCGCCAGTCGCATCTCATTATTCACCTTCTCGCGCCAAACTCCGCTGCAACATTGCGACACACCAATCACCATCTTCTTCTGGGTGCATGAATCCAGAAGAAGAAGAAGCATACTACTAAGTAATACTATTAATATAATATACAATACTCTGTTCATTCTTATGTAATCGATTGAAAATGAGAGAGTTAATTAACG